>NZ_CALMCQ010000038.1 GCF_937863175.1 uncultured Meiothermus sp.
CGGTAGTCCAGCGACTGCTCAATCTGCCGGGTGATGAGCGAGACACCCCGGTCGCGCAGCAGGGGTCGTGCCGAGACCAGGTTGGTGGCCCCCACTTCCAGCACCGTGTCGAGCAGTCCCTTAGCCACTGCCGAGGCGATGGGATCGGGGTTTTTCTCGAACTCGCCATAGAAAGAGACCTCCACCGTCTGGGGGCGCCCCTGGGTAATCTGGGCCAGCAGTTTGCCCAGGGCCTCGCCCAACGGCAACCAGGCCGAGAAGATCTGTAAGCCTTCGGGATCAAAGCCGGTGTTCAGCGCATGGGCCAGGTTGCCCTGTAGGGTCTCGATAACCCGACCCAGTACCGCCTCCCCCACCCGTTCCTGGGCCTCGAGGGTATTGGCCCCCAGGTGGGCGGTGTGGACGACCCTGGGGTGATGTACCAGGGGATGCTCGGCACTGGGGGGTTCATCCATAAACACGTCGAGGCCTGCACCCCACAGATGCCCTTCATTCAACACCTCTACCAGGGCTTTTTCGTCGTAGATACCACCCCGCGCAGCATTCACCACCACTGCCCCTCTGGGCAACAAGTAGAGTTCACGCCGGCCTATCATGCCCCTGGTCTCGTCGGTGAGGGGAGCATGCACGGTCAGGAAGTGGCACTGCCGCAGCATATCAGCCAGGTCGTCGAGCAGCTCGACCCCCAGGGTCTGGGCGCGGCTGCGCGGGATGTAGGGGTCGTAGGCCAGTACCCGCATATCAAAGCCCCTGGCAAACTTGGCCACCTGGCCCCCGATGCGCCCAAGGCCCACAATCCCGATGGTCTTGTGGTTGAGCTCCAAGCCCAGATACTTGCGATCCCACTGGCCCTGGCGAATTTTCTGATCAGACTCCACCACCCCCCGGGCCGTGGCCAGCAGCAAAGCCCAGGCCAGCTCGGCAGCCGAACGGGTGTTGGCCTCGGGTACGTTCACCACCAGAATGCCCCGGCGGGAGGCTGCATCCAGGTCTACGTTGTCTACCCCAACCCCGCCCCGTCCGACCACTCTAAGGTTGGTGCCTGTTTCCAGAAGTCTGGCATCTACCTGGGTGCGGCTGCGGGTGATGAGGGCATCGTACTGTCCAATTACCTGCAGGATTTCTTCACGCGCCATGCCCGGTCGGTAGTCGAGGCGCACCTCGGGATTCTTGACCTCGCCCAACCGCATTTCGTCGGTCACAATCACTTTCCACATAGCTCACACTGACCTTCGGTTCCTGAGTTCAGTCTGGTTTGACCCTACCAAACATGCCCAAAACCTTATCACTTTGTTCCACCAGGCACAACCTGGGAGAACGGTTTCCGCGACAACAAATGTTGCGGGTCAGAAGCCACGCGTCAGCCCGCTTTCCTTTCCCCGACACCCCCGCTTCCTGCTCAATTTTGCCCCAGGCAACATTTTCTCAGGCAAAAGCCTGTGCTAGACTTACCTCACGAAGAAGTGCTGGCTCTTTGCAGCCCTTCCAGCCTGGTGGGTATGGGTTGGTTCTGAGCCGATGGCAGAAATGGATCACCCAGCCGAACAATCCGCCGTACAGGAGAAACCATGAAAGTAGCTATCGTGACCGACTCAACCTCCGACCTGCAAGCCCGTGCAGCCCAGATGGGTGTGGAAGTCGTACCCCTCTATGTCAACTTTCAGGGGAAAGTCCACAAGGACTGGGTTGAAATTACCCCTGCTGCTATATTCGAGGGCGTCAAAGCCGGAGCTGGCATGCCCAGCACCAGCCAGCCTTCTCCCGCCGACTTCAAAACCGTCTACGAACAGGCCCTGAAAAAGGCCGACCATGTGCTCTCGGTTCATATCTCTTCCAAGCTCTCTGGTACCGTGGGCTCAGCCAACCTGGCAGCACAGGAGTTTCCTGGCAAGGTCACGGTCTTCGACTCGCTGGCGGCCAGCATGGGCATCGGGATGATGGTTGAGCGGATCCGGGAACTGATGGATCAGGGTGCCGACCTCCCGCAAGTGCTGGTGGAACTCGAGCGCATCCGCTCCGATCACATCGTGCGGTTTACCCTGGCTACCCTGGACTACCTCAAGAAGAATGGACGTATCGGAGGGGCCCAGGCCCTGCTGGGGGGGCTGCTGGGCATCAAGCCCATCTTAACGGTCAAAGAGGGCCGGGTCGAGCCTGCGGGTCGAGCCAGAGGAGAGAAAAAGGCGCTGGCCGAGATGGTCGAATCGCTCAAAACCTGGGCGGCGGGCCGGCAGAAAATCCGCATCTACTACCTCTACAACGCCGAAGAAAGTGATGTGGCTGCCTTCAAGGCCGCCGTGCAGGCCACAGGACTACCGCTGGAAGAGCGCGTCACCAGCAGCATCGGTGGGGTGATTTCCACCCACACCGGGCCGGGGCTGTACGGGTATTACGCCTACAGCCTGTAAACAACCCAGCCGCACCCAGGGGATTCCCGAGCTATCGCGGCCAAATCGCCCAGCTACATGGCTCCAGGGGGTTTTGGGCGCAGGGCTCCGGTCGCAGCTCGGTTTAAGTCAAGCCATAGCCTTCTGCCTTCGGCTTTTTGCCGAACTAAGGCACCCCTCTCCCCTTTGCCCTTTCCCTCTGTTATCGTTTTGGGGTGCGTGCCGTTGTTCAGCGGGTTTCTGAAGCCAGGGTAGTGGTAGAGGGTCAGACCGCCGGGCAGATTGGGCAGGGGTTGGTGGTGTTGCTGGGCGTGGGCAAGGGCGACACCCTGGACGATGCCGCCTATCTGGCCCAAAAGATTGCGGGACTGCGGGTCTTTGCCGATGCCGAAGGCAAGATGAACCTGGCATTATCGGACGTGGGGGGCGAGGTGCTGGCGGTGTCGCAGTTCACCCTGTACGGCGATACCCGCAAGGGCAACCGGCCCAGCTTCATCGAGGCGGCTGCACCCGATGAGGGCAAGCGGCTGTACGAGCGTTTCTGCGACCTGCTGACCCAGCAGGGCATTCATGTCGAATCCGGCATCTTCCGGGCTCACATGGAAGTGTATCTGGTTAACCATGGGCCGGTTACGATCTGGCTGGACTCGGCAGAAAAGAAGGCCTCGAGGCGTTTATAATCGCCGTCCGGGGCCCTTTAAGTCCAAACCGTTGACAGGGTTTCGATCTCAGGAGTATAGTTAGTTTGTTCGTTGAACTTACTAATCAGACCGACCGGATATCGCCCTGCTTCGTATAAGTTGCCGTATGGTGCACCCTAGACCGCGTTTGAGGGATTCGCCGGTGTCTTAGGGCGGCCTGCAGCCAGGCAAGAACTGCACAAAAACGTTACCGACCCGTGAATAGAGGTGCTGTGGCTCGCTCGATCCCCCTGGATCAACAAACCATCAAACGGCAGAACCGCCGGTTGATTCTAGAGGCTCTGCAACGGAACGGGCCGTTGAGCCGTGCCGAACTGGCCAGGGCAGTGGGCCTCACCAAGAGCACGGTCTCCTCGCTAATTCAGGAGCTGCTGGATGAGCAGGTGCTCTACGAGGGGGCACTACAGACCGCAGGGTTGGGGCGGCCTGGGATGTCGCTGGAATTCCACTCCGAAAGAGCGATGGCGTTGGGAGTAGAACTGGCGGTGGAGAATACCACGCTGATTCTGCTGGATCTGAACAACCAAACCCAGGGGCAGTGGGAATGGGTGGAAAGCCCCAGCACTTCCCTGTCAGAACGCTTGCACAGGCTGGCTGCTCAGGTTCGGGTTCTTGTGCAGGGGTTTGAATTACTCCTGGGGGTCGGGCTTGCTGTTCCGGGGGTCATCAAGCAAGACCGAACCCTGGTTTATGCCCCCAACTCGGGGCCTGGCTGGCGCGATGAACACCCAGCAGAAGCCCTCGAGGCCCTCCTGGGGCTGCCCGTGACCCTGGACAACGACGCCAATGCCTCAGCCTTTGGGGAAACCTTCTGGGGCGAGAACCATAGCCCTCTGCTATATATCATGCTCACCACCGGGCTTGGCACCGGGCTGGTAGTGGATGGACAGGTCTACCGGGGACGTACCGGTGCGGCGGGAGAGTTGGGCCACTGGCTGATAGGGCAACAGCGCCATCACCACCCTGCTTCGATAGTCGAAAGCGAGCTTTCGTTGCGATCGGCGGTAAACCACTACCAGACCCACAGTGGGCGTAGCGAAAGCTTCCGGAGGATCCTCGAGCGGGCCGATGGAGGCGACCGATTTGCCCTTGAGACCCTCGAGTACCTGGCCCGTCAGTTGGGTCGTTTCATCGCCAATGTGGCCGTAACCTTTGATCCTGCGGTGGTGGTGCTGGGTGGGCCGGGCGCCGAGGCCTGGCAGTGGCTCGAGGCTCCCCTGCGCGACACCCTGCAAAAACTGGCCTTCATCCCCGAACACGCCGACCTGCCGGTAAGGCCCAGCGCGTTCGGTCATATCGCCCCGGCTACGGGCGCTGCAGCTCTGGTATTGCAGCGCTTTTTAGCAAATGGTGGAACCAGGGAGTGGAGCCCGCCAATCTCCACCCTGGGGACTCGGCAAACCGTTGGCATCGCACCATTGCGAAGGAGGATGTGATATGCGCAAGTTTTTCTTAGCCCTGGTGGCAGCAGCCCTGGGCTCGCTGGCACTGGCCCAGTCGGGGAGGTTGGAGATCTTCTCCTGGTGGGCTGGAGACGAAGGCCCTGCCCTGGAAGCCCTGATCAATCTGTATAAACAGCGCCACCCCAACGTAACGGTCGAAAACGCCACCGTGACCGGCGGTGCTGGCGTCAACGCCCGGGCGGTTCTCAAGACCCGGATGCTGGGCGGCGACCCCCCCGACAGCTTCCAGATCCACGCCGGACAAGCCCTGATCAGCACCTGGGTGGTGGCCGATCGTATGGAAGACCTGACCCCCCTGTTCACCCAGGAGGGCTGGATGAACCGCTTCCCCAGGGGTCTGCTGGATATGATCTCCTATAGGGGCAGGATCTACAGCGTGCCGGTGAATATCCACCGCTCCAATGTGATGTGGTTTGTTCCCTCGAGGCTCCGCGAGTGGGGCGTCCAGCCCCCCCGAACCTGGGCCGAGTTTCTGACGGTCTGCCGTACCCTCCAGGGTAGGGGCCTCGAGGCTCCGCTGGCCCTGGGCGAAAACTGGACCCAGCAACACCTGTGGGAGTCGGTTGCGCTGGGCGTGCTGGGCGCCGCAGACTACGCCAACCTCTGGAACGGCAGGCTGCGCTTCAACGACCCCAAGGTTATTGAGGTCTGGAACACTTTCGGACGTGTGCTGGACTGCGCCAACCGGGATGCCGCTGGCCTAAGCTGGCAACACGCGGTTGACCGGGTACTCGAGGGCCGCGCTGCCTTCAATATCATGGGAGACTGGGCCGCCGGCTACATGACCACCACCAAGCGGCTGCGTCCCGGTGAAGGCTTTGGCTGGGCACCCTCCCCCGGAACCGCCGGTGTGTTCATGATGCTCTCCGACTCCTTCGGGCTGCCGAAAGGCGTGAAAAACCGCGCCAACGCCGTTAACTGGCTGCGTCTGTTGGGCTCGAGGGAAGGGCAAGACACCTTCAACCCCCTCAAGGGTTCAATTCCGGCCCGTACCGACGGAGACCCCGCTCGCTACAACGCTTACCTGCAGTCGGCCATGCGCGACTGGAGAACCAACCGCATCGTCGGCTCGCTGGTACACGGCGCCGTAGCCCCCGAAGCCTTCCAGAGCCAGTTTGGCACCGTGCTGGAAATTTTCCTCTCGGCCCGCAACGCCCAGGCCGCTGGCAACGCGGCTCAGGCGATCGCTACACAGGTTCGATTGGGCCAGTAAACGCTTTTGGGGGGCAGGCTTAAAAACCTGCCCCCACTCAAAAATTTTGACGAACGGGATTTTCCAGCCAACTATGGAGGCCACATACCAGGCTGAAGCTTTCTGGGGAACGTTTCCAGACCGATCCCAATTTCTGTGCGAGAGGTCACAATGAGATGGCTAAAAAATAGAGATACCCTTTACGGATTCCTGGTAATTCTGCCGTCGCTGGTGCTGCTGGGCATCTTCGTTTATGTCTTTATCTTTCAGACTTTCTATACATCCTTAACCGACTGGGGCAGGGATCCCGCCCAGGCGCTCGCGCTGGATCCACAGCTCCGGTTTATCGGTCTAGACAACTACCGCGAACTTTTTACCGGGTTTGTTGATGTGCGGTTTCGACAGACACTGGTGAACGCCTTTTTCTTCACTATCTTCTTCATCCTGGGTAGCCTCCTGGTCGGGCTGGGGCTGGCCATGGTGCTGGACCGAAGCCCTCGAGGGGAGGGTTTCTTCCGCACCATCTTCCTGTTCCCCATGTCGCTTTCGTTCATCGTGACCGGAACCATCTGGCGCTGGATGCTCCAGCCGGAGGGCGGGGTCAACCGGCTCCCTACCCTGGTTGGACTGCCGGAAGGCGAGTTCGCCTGGCTTACCAGCCGCGAGCAGATCTGGCAGGTCAGTTGGAACGATCTGCCCTTCATCACCGCGCTGGTAGTGGGAGCGATCCTGATTTTTATCGCAATCGCTGCCTTCCGGGGAAGCGAAAACCGCCGAGCCTGGATTGCCACCGGCTCGGCAGCCCTGCTGCTTTTGTGGGCCTTTACCCTGGGGCGCAACCTGCAACCGCTCCCCTACGACGAGATGCACGGCTTCAACCTGGCCTTTATCGGAATCATCCTGGCGGCCATCTGGCAGATGTCGGGTTATACCATGGCCCTCTATCTGGCCGGATTGCGCGGCATCCCCGAGGAGTTGCGCGAGGCCGCCAGGGTGGACGGCGCCTCAGACTGGCAGCTCTACCGGCGGGTCATCCTGCCGCTGCTGGCCCCCATTACCCTCTCGGCCATGATTATCCTGGGCCACATCAGCCTGAAAATTTTCGACCTGATTTTTGCGATGGCCGGAGCCGACAACGCCCCCACCGATGTGCCCGCACTGCTGATGTTCATCACTACCTTCCGGGCCAACCAGTTTGCCGAAGGAGCCGCCATCGGCACGATTCTTCTGCTGCTGGTCGCTATCGTAATTGTGCCCTACCTGTACAGCCAGCTCAAAAGCGAGGTACGCCGATGACCCCGGCAATTCACAAAACCCAGCCTGAGGTGCGGAGATGATGGGGCGCATTTTTCAGTACACGGTTCTCTTCACAGCCACACTATTTTTCTTGCTGCCCGTATATCTGGTGGTCGTGACCGCGCTCAAAGAACCCGCTGCTATCACCCTGGATACCACCTGGCAACTGCCCCAGGTCTGGTACTGGGCGAGTTTTGTCGAAGCCTGGACAGCATTTTTGCCCAAGATGCAGAACAGCTTCTTCCTCACCATCATTGCTACGCTGCTTTCGGCCATTCTGGGCTCGCTGAATGGCTATGTTCTGGCCAAGTGGAAGTTCCCTGGGGCCAATATCGTCTTTCCACTAATGCTGTTTGGCATGTTTATTCCCTACCAGGCCGTGCTGATTCCACTCTTTCAGTTTGTGCGTGAAATTGGGCTGGGTGGCTCGCTGTGGGGGCTGATACTGGTGCATGTGGTGTATGGTCTGCCCATCACCACCCTGATTTTCCGCAACTACTACGCCGAAATTCCCGACGAGATGATCGAGGCTGGACGCATTGACGGGGCCGGGTTTTTCGGCATCTACAGCCGCATCGTCTTTCCGCTCTCGGTGCCGGGGTTTGTGGTGGTGATCATCTGGCAGTTCACCCAGATCTGGAACGAGTTTTTGTTCGCCGTGACCCTGGTCAGCAGCCCAGATCAGCAGCCCGTCACGGTAGCGCTGGCCCAGCTCGCTGGTGGAGAAGCAGTGCAGTGGAACCTGCCGATGGCCGGTGCGCTGCTGGCCGCTTTGCCCACCCTGCTGGTGTATATCCTGTTGGGGCGCTACTTTATCCGGGGGCTTTTGGCGGGTTCCGTAAAGGGCTAAGTTGCACCCCAGTGAGCTTGCTCCGAGAGCTCGCTCCGAATACCCGGTATGGCGGCCTGTGCAGCACCGGGCACATGACGACACACCAGCGCTCGGCCTTGTCCCACTGGCCTATTCCGAAAACATGGCCCCAGTCCAACACACTGTCTTTGGGTCTGGCCGGTATCCGGGCCAGGTTTGCAGGAGGTCGCAACAAGATGGCCCGCCTGCAACGCGGTTCCCAAGACCAAAGCAGCGAATGTTGTCCGAGGAAGTTTTTAACCCTCCCAGTTTTTCGATACCCAGGGCGTGGATCGGCATGGAAAAGCCTGGCCTTAGAAGGATGCTTTTCATGGGTCACCTCTTAAGTATGGACGCGTCCGCGATGGGCTTGAGCAGAAAGCCGTATTCCAGATAGACCCTGATGCGGCCATCGCGCATCACCTCGGTGTGACGGGAGATCACAACACTCCCCTTGTGCTCCGAAACCACCAAGCGAATATACTCTGGCTATTCGTTATGGTCAGCTACGCCCTCAATCGTCTTCTAGCGGCCATCCCCACCCTGTTGGGCGTGGCGGTCATCACTTTTTTACTCATGCGGGCTGTGCCAGGTGATGTGGTAACCAGCCTGGTGGGCCTCGAGGCCAGTGTTTCGCCCGAGCGTATGGCCGAGCTGCGCCGCCTCTTCGGGCTCGACCTGCCCCTGCACGTCCAGTTTGGACAGTGGCTGGGAGCAGTTGTCCAGGGTGATTTTGGCAGCAGCCTGCGTACCGGGCGTGAGGTAGCC
>NZ_CALMCQ010000039.1 GCF_937863175.1 uncultured Meiothermus sp.
TGCTCTTGTCCTCGGTCGGTAAAGCCCTCTTTGGTGAGGGGCCAGATTTTCTGCTCGTAAAGTTGCCGCGCTTCCGTAGCCTGAGGCGATGGTTCGATGCTACCTGGGCTCGCTTGGCTTGAGAGGTTCCTGTACTGTGTCCACAGTTCGCGTAATTGCTCCTTGTTCTGATTCATCTACCCTCCTTGGCTCACTCATTGGGTCAAAGGCCCGCACCCGCCCAAACCCCAGGCTGGTCTTGGCCCCTACCCCGGCATAGAACGCAAACCGCCCCAAAGCCTGCATCCACTGGGCCTCCTGGGCCTGGGCAGCAGGCAGGTAGTAGACCACCCGGCCCACATAGCCCACCCCGCGCTCGGCCTGGTTGGGCGCCAGGTGCTGGGTGCGGCCCTGGAAGCGGGCGATGGTCAGGCGCTCCCAGGTTTCGCCTAGCTCAGCGGGCACTTTGACCGGGGCAAAGGCATTCCAGCGCTGGGCCAGCGAGTCGAAGACCAGCCGGGGCTCGGGCAGCGGGTAGCTGTTGCCCTGGCGGCGAAAAAAGGTGGGGCTGGCGAACTGCAGGCCCAGGCGGTGGCTGGCCTGGCCCTGGAAGAGCCGGGGGTAGGTGCTCACCCCGGCCCAGGGGTGCTCTTCTTGCAGCACTGCCTGCACCCGGAAGGGCTGTTTGAGCCGCACGGTCTGGCCCGCCAGGCCAAACAGCAGGGGCGAAAGGCGGGCGTACAGGCCCTCATCCAGAAAGCCGATCCGCGCCCAGCGCTGCCCCTCGGCACCGCCCAGACCCAGGCTGAAGGGGTTGGGCTGGGCCTTGTGCAGCTCGGGGTCAATCTGCCGCAGCAGGCCATACACCAGGCCGCGCCAGCCGTCGGGGTCGGGACGGGTGGGGCCCTCGAGCGGTAAGACGATGGCAGCGAGAATCATGCTAGATCGGTCTGGGCGACGTCGTCGCCCACGTAGGCCAGGGGCAGGCCGGCAACCCTGGCTGCGGCGTAGCTCAGGCAGTCGCCAAAGTTGAGGGCGGCGGGGTGGCGGCCCTTGCCGTAGCGCCGGAAGGCCAAGAGG
Organism: uncultured Meiothermus sp.; assembly: GCF_937863175.1. Taxonomy (GTDB): domain Bacteria; phylum Deinococcota; class Deinococci; order Deinococcales; family Thermaceae; genus Meiothermus. The sequence goes on from NZ_CALMCQ010000039.1 coordinate 1,060, forward strand.
GCCTCGCGGTAGTGTTCCTCGGCAAAAGGCACCACCTCAACCCTTAGGCGGCACAGCAGGTCTTCCAGGAGAAGCGCCTGGGCCTCGCCCTCACGCCGCACCAGCACAACAACCGCCTCTACCAGAGTGGGCGCACCCACAAATAGCTGGGAGGCGTCGTTCAGCTGGTGCGAGACCTCCAGGTAGCCCGGTTCGCGGAAGAGAATGTGCAGTAGCACCGAGCTATCCAGCACCATCTACGCCCCCTGGGGGCCATACCCCAGAATTTCCTCTTCCTCTTCCTTGGTGGGGCGGCGTCCTTTAGGCAGCAGATCTTGCATCTCGTCCAGAAACTCTTGGATAACCTCGCTGCGGGAGCGTTCGGGTCGGGCCAGCCGGGCCTTGCGCTCGAGCAGGGCCTTGCGGATGGCCTCGGTCTTGGTCTCGCCAGTAAGACGGGCCAGTTCCTCGGCCAGGCGCTCGACCTCGGGGTTTTTCAGGGTAAGGGCCATGGGCTCAGTATAGGTTGAAGAATGCGGGTTTTCAGCAGGGCTCGAGGCGGGCGATGGCCCAGCCCATCGGAAAGCCGTCCTTGGGGATGGCCGAGCCAGCAGTTTTGCGGGTCATTGGCTCTTTTCCCTCTTCCCCGTCCAATAGCAAAGCCAGCCTGATGGACATCCGCCCTGAGCCATAGCCCACCCGTATGGGAAAGGCGGTTGGGTCGGCTTGCAAGCGCCTATCCAGTTCTTTGTATACCCGCGAGGCCTCCTGGAGGCTGTGTGACTTGGCGAACTCTTCTTCCCTACTGGCCACTTCCTGGTAAAACTCGCGGCAGGCCGCGGCCAGAGCTTTAGCAGAAATACCGTGGGAGACAGTATCCTTGTGTTTTTGCCCCGCGAGTCCCACATGCAAGCGCAGTATGGTCCGAAGCTCAGATTTGTTGCGGAAGGTCTCGGCCAAAAGTACAGTGCCGTCCATAGTTCCTTTGGGATGAAACACCCCTATCCGGTTTAGGAGCAGATTGTCGCAAGGTTCGCAGTCACCTACCCGCACCTGGCGGAAGGGGTCGCGGTGGAGGTTAGTACCCCGTTCGGTATTGTAGTCCAAGACCAGGGCTTCAAACTCCTGGGCCACCCTGGGGCCAGTACTTTTAGGGGCGTGTATGAGGGGCCATTCGTCTTTCGGGGATGCGCTGCCCCATACCCAACGGCCCCGGTGTTCGATATCCCGGCCCTGATTTAGAATCCGTTTGAACATCCAGGCCGTGCGCAAAGCTCCTTTGATGGATGACCCCGGAAGGTAAGCACCCAGCGGGCTGCGGGGCAGCGGGCGGAACTCCAGGCCCGCCGCATCGGTAGCACTTTTGATTGTATGGATGAAGGCCCCGCTCACCGGAACCCGCCTGAGCAGGGCGGGGGTGGGGTCTACCAGGCTGCTATTCCAGAGGGATTGCAGGCTCTGCTGGGCCAGCCTGGGGCCCTGGGCCACGGCTTGCAGGTAGTTTTTTTGCTGCTGTTCGTCCATAAGCTCTAGCAAGCGGCCTGCATCCAGAATTAGGGCTTCTTTTTTGGCTTCGTCTACCAGATAGCTGTAGGCGGGGAAAGCCTCTCCAGTGCCCACATGAATGGGGCCTAGCGTTTCCAGTTCCAGCCTGTAGCTCTCCAAAAAACTCATACCCGCACCCCCAGCCAAAACGGATACAGGTACTCCCAGACCCGCACCCCTGCTTCCGGAGCCGGGCTGGGAGTCACGTCTAACAGCTCCCCCTTGGACTTTTCACGGAACACGCTCCCCTCTTTAGCCCGCAGATAGGGGCGCTTGAAGGGAGTCTTGGCGTGGGCAAAGTGGCCTCCCAGACGCCCCCAGTAGGTTTCCAGCGCCCAGAACCCCTCGCCCTGGGGTAGGGTGGGCGCCAGGGAGACGTAGTGGGTGGGGTTTTCGGCTTCGGGGAGGTTCATTTCCTGGCTACCCACCACCTCGAACCGTCCCAACCCCACACTGGCCTTGCCGCCGTAGCCAAAGGCCCCGATCTCAAGCAGCGCTTGTTCCAGGTAGCCGGCTTTGTGCCGGAGTTGCATGTAGACTGTCCAGGTCTGCTTTTTTTCTTTGTTGTTCAACCAGTACACCCGGTCGGTGAACAGGATGCTCTCCTGGGCAGTTCCGCTAATACGGTTGATGCCCACTCGAGTCTGGGCAGCCGTGGTAATCGGAAGAGACTTACGCTCGCTTAACTCTGGGGAGTCTAGTAGAGCCTTTTCCCCCTCCTGGACTACCCGTGCAAAAGTGGAAAAGCTCAGGTAGCGGATTTTCTTGAGGGCTTTGCGCTGGATGGTGTCCTGAACCTGAATTTGGGGCAGCAGCGGCCGAGGCAGGTAGCCGGTGGGAAAAGCCGAGGAGAGCAGGAAAGGGGGGTCGTGCTGGAAGGCCTCGAGCCACTCCATCAGGGCTGCCTCCCCCTGGGAATACCGCACCCACCAGGCCAGATGACCCCAGAGGGTGGGGGCACTGGGTGGGGTGGTGATGCTCCCAAAAGTAAGGTGAAAGGCTGTTACCTTCATTTCTCCTCGACCTGGTAGCTCAATTCCACCTGCCCATAACCCCGGCTGATATAACCCCCCAGCCCATCGAGTTGCAGGAGTTCCAGAGCCTTTTCCAGGTGTTTGAAGTTATCCCGGTCGGTCTGGCCGCCGTCGTTGGTGTCCATCATCCGGTAGACCATCTCGAAGGCGAACTCGGCCCCGGCAGGCACGCGCTCGGCGGTGCGGGGGTTGGCGTTGCCCCCGATCCGGGGGATAAACACCTCTTGCTTAACCTCGGTCAAAAAGCCGCCTCGGGCGGTCATGGCTTCTAAAGCTTTCCTGGAGTCTTCGGTCAGGTAGGCATCGCGCACCAGCAAACGGGTTGGGCCACGTTGTTGGGCAAATTCTTTGCTGCGGCGATCATTGCCAGGAGCTACACCAAAAATGCGCCCGATAGGGTCTTTTGGGTCATCGGGTACAAAGACGTGTCTCTCGCTCGATCTGGCGATGTAGTCTCCACCAAAATGCCACTCGAGCAGATACCGCATCTTCCCTTTGAGCGAGGAGCCGGGGATGTAAGGCTCCTCGGTAAGGGGATTGCGAATCACGGGGTTGTCCACGTCCCCAATGGCCATCTGATCCTTGCTCATGCCGATGCGCAGCCCACTCTTGAGCCGGATAATGCCGTGGATGCGTTTGTAGCCCAGTAATCTCATCTGCGTCCCCCCTGGTTTTGCCCTTCCTTGGCGTAGAAGTAGGCTAGCACCGCCTCGAGGTACTGCATCATGGCCTCGAAGTCTTCCGGGCTTTTCTTGCCTGCATCAATCAGCCGGTTCATAAGGCTTACAAAGCCGCTGGCATTTTGCAGAGGGCCGTTTTTACGTTGCCCATAGGCCAGCTTGGCCTTTAACAGCTCCAACTGGGATACCAGCTTGCCAAAGGCTATGTGGGAGTTGCTCTTGGCCTCGCGGTCAAACCTGGCCTCGAGGGTGCGCAACTCGTGGAAATAGTTGCGAAACTGACTAGACTGAATACCCTCCACATGGTCAGCGTCTTTTCGGGCTTCAGTATCAAACAGGCCGGGTCGCAGGGTTTTGGCTTCTCGATCTTGATAAAATTCCATGACATCCTCCTTATCGTTCCAGGTACAGTCCCCACTGCAACCAAACCGGCAGGTGTCGCCAGGCAGGGCTTTGGTGGTTGGTCAGTTGCAGGTAACGTTCGCGTATCTCGTCGTTTCGCTCGCGCAGGGCATAGGCCAGCAGGGGCTTGTAGCGCATCTGCCTGGCCGGGTCGTCCTGCTGGTGCTGCTTCCATAGCCTGAGCATACGGAAGGCCAGAGCGCTGGATATGCTTTCCTTTCCCTCGGCTTGCAAGTGCTGCTGGAAATTCTTTACCCAGCTCACCAGGCTGCGCAGCTCCTCCCAGGGAACGCTCAGGCCGAAGAGGTGGAGCCGGTCGCGCCCGTCGGCTTTGGCGGCCTGCTCGGCCTCCTGTACCGCCTGGGCCAGCAGGGGAATGGGCAGGCTGGGGTTCACCAGCACGAAGCCGCCGGACAGGGTGAGATTGGGGTGCTGAGTGAACTGCTGGTACAGCGCTCGCAAGTCCAGGGCAAACTCGAGCAGCACATCCCACGGCCCCAGCAAAAAGAGGTCGTCGCCGCCCGCATAAACCGAGTAGATCAGGGGATACCGGCGGGCCTTCTCTTTGGCTTCTGCTTCGTCCCAACCAAGTCGCCTGGCGTAGGTTTGGGGGTTGCGGATGAGCTCCAGCACCTCCCCGGCAAAGAAGAGCTCGAGCGTCCGCGAAAGCGCGGCCATTCGGCTGGGGCTGGGCCTTTCGAAGCCGCTGGCAAAGGCCTCGCCCATCCGGTCGGCATCGAGCATCAAAGCCCCCAGATATTTAACCCCGGTGGAGAACTCGGCCAGCTCGGCAAAGGTAAGCGGGCGTTCCTCGCCGCGACTATCCTCTGGGTCGGCCAGCCGTTTTTCTTGGGCCCAGTTCTCGTAGGCCTCGAGGCTATCCAGTCTCCTACCTCCCTCCTCTTTTGCAGCCCGGAGGGCCTCCTGCACACTGGGCAGATGCCCGGCCAGCAGCCGCACCTCCCAAGCCTGGGGGGCTGGTTTGAAGTTGGCCTGGGTGCGAAGGGAATAGGTGGCGGAAGATTCTAGCGCCGCCTTCAGGTTGGGAAATCGGTAGTGGGGTCGGGGTGCGTCCTGGGAGAAGAACCCAATCTCGCTGCACTTGGGAACCAGGCGGCCCAGGTGGGCGTCTCGCTCGCACCCGTGGCAAAGCGAATCGGTCGCCGATCTGGCAGCGCGTGCCCCACAGGCCGTACAGGGCCGCAGGCTTGGGTTCCCCTGGCTCAGGTAGGGCTCGGCGAGTCGGCTAAAGAGCGGCCTTAGCCTGGCCCCGGCCAGTTGTTGGTGGGCCCGGGTGAGTACCTGGTCGAAAGACTTAAACCCTTCTGCGGTAAAGGAAAAATCGGCCAGGAAGGGCAGCAGAGTAGCTCCCTGATCCAGGGCCCAGATCGGAAGAGCA
>NZ_CALMCQ010000040.1 GCF_937863175.1 uncultured Meiothermus sp.
TCCGATCAGGGTGACGATTTCACCCTCCTCCACCGTGAGCGACAAGCCCTTCAGAGCATGGATGTGACCGTAATAGGTGTGGATGTCCATGACTTCAAGCAGAGGCATTGATTGTCCCTCCGGCCTGTCCCGCTGCGCCCTTGCCCAGATAGGCTTCGATGACCCTGGGATTATTGCGGATTTCGCCTGGCAGTCCTTCGGCAATCTTGGAGCCATACTCGAGCACCGAGATGCGATCCGAGATACTCATCACCATGGCCATATCGTGCTCGATCAGTACGATGGTCAGGCCCAGCTCATCGCGCAGCTTACGCACCCGCACCTTAAGGTCTTCGGTCTCCTGTTCGTTCATGCCCGCGGCAGGTTCGTCCAGAAACAGCAATTTGGGTTCCAGGGCCATCGCGCGAGCGATCTCGAGTCTGCGTTGTTCGCCGTATGAAAGCCCCGAGGCCAGATCTTCGGCCCGCTTTTCCAGGTTCATGTAGACCAGCAGTTCCATGGCCCGCTCTTTGGCCTTCTTTTCCGAAGCATGAAAACCAGGGGTGTAAAACAGCGCATCGAAATAGGTCTGGCGGGTCAGGCTGTGGTGTCCCACCAGCACGTTTTCCAGAACCGTCATGGCTTTGAACAGACGGATGTTTTGAAAGGTGCGCCCAATGCCAGTGCGGGCTACTTTGTCCGGTGAAAAACCGGTAATGACCTTGCCAAAAAACACCACCCGGCCCGTATCGGGTTTGTAGATACCGGTCAGCAGATTGAAGAAGGTGGTTTTGCCCGCACCGTTGGGGCCGATCACTGAAAAAATTTCTTTGGGTCGCACCTGCAAGCTGACATCGTTTACGGCCACCAACCCGCCAAACTTCTTGGTGGCATTTTGTACATCCAGGGCCAGGCCGCTCATATGCGACTCCCTTCTTTTGCTTCCTCACGGGCTTCCTGTAGCTCTACTCGGTGCCTTTTCTCAGGAATTAATCCCTCGGGCCTATAAATCATCATCAAAATCAGAATCAGGCCAAACACCATCCGCTCGTATTTGGCTGGATTAAGCTGGGGGGGGAGGTTGGACATGTTATATCCCAGAATGCTGACCCCAGTCTGGCGCCAGGTATTGAGCAGGTCAGAAAAGTCTTTCAGGATGCCCAGGTTCAGCACCGTTACGGCAGCGGCCCCTACCACCGCCCCACCTATCGAGCCCATCCCGCCCAGAATTACAAAGGCCAGGATAGCGATAGAGGCTTGCAAGGTGAAGGACTCAGGGCTAACAAAGGTCTGTTTGGCCGCAAAAACCGCTCCCATGATGCCTGAGAAGGCTGCACCGGTAGCAAAAGCCAGCAGTTTGGTGGCCAACAATGGAATGCCCATGGCCTTGGCGGCAATTTCGTCCTCGCGGATGGCAACCCAGGCCCGCCCAAAGCGTGAGTTGGCCAGCCGAAGGTTGGTCAGAAGAACGATACCGATGACCACGAGTACCAGCAAATAGAAGAAGAAAGCGTAGGCAATGGCATCATCTATGGGCCTGCCATAGATGCGCTCGGCCCCTATAGCCCTGAGAAAGTCGGCCAGGATGCCCACATCGGGCCGATTGACCGGGGTGATGCCCTGGGGGCCGTTGGTAATGTTGAGGGGTTTGTCGAGGTTATTGGCGAGAATACGCACCACCTCGCCCAGACCCAGTGTCACCAGAGCCAGATAATCACCGCGCAAACGCAAGGCCGGGAGGCCAATTAGCACCCCAGTAATGGCTGCGGTGATGATGGCCAGAGCCATGAACAGGTATAAGAAGTTGCCCTCCAACCCCTGGGCGGGAAAGCCGCCGATAAACTGGGCTGCCTGCGGGGAGCCAAAAATCCCCCAGGTGTAGGCACCAACGGCAAAAAAGGCAGCAAAACCCAGATCCAGCAGTCCAGCCTGCCCCACTACCAGGTTCAAACCCAGGGCCAGGGCAGCAAAAATGCCTATCTGGATCCCCAGTTCAAACAAAAAAGAGTTGCTGAGACCAGCAAGCGGGATGGCAATCAGCAGGATGGAAGCCCCCAGTGCAATTCGCACCAGCCGGGTTAAGTTGGGTAACAAGAAACTCGCAATCAAGACTGCCAGCAGTAAATAAAATGCGATTTTGTCCTCATTGTTGGCCCGGAGCATTAACGTTAGCGTCAGTGCAAGCAAGGCCAACAGCCCCGAGCGCCATGGGGTAGGCAGCCTGAGGGCCAGCACCGCCGCAACCGCCAGAACCAGCAAGGCATTGAACCAGCCACCCGAAATAACCGGTTGACCCAGCAGTGCGAACAGTACGCCCAGTCCTGAGACGGCGCTCAAGCTGATGGAGAGGGGAAGTGCCATTGCATTGAGCGTATTCATACTTTCTCACTCACGTTTTGTCCAAACAAGCCCTGGGGCCGGAACAACAACAACAGCACCAGGGTCAGGAAGGCAAACACATCCTTGTACTCGGTACCGAAGTTGCCATTGGTCAGAAAAGGCAGGTAGGTACCTGAAAGGGTTTCTAGCTGCCCTAAGACGAGCCCTCCGACCATAGCCCCTGGAATATTCCCGATGCCCCCGAGCACGGCGGCAATAAATGCTTTGAGCCCTGGCAACACCCCCGAGTAAGGAGTCACATTGGTATATAGCAAGCCAAACAAAACCCCTGCCACCCCGCCCAAGGCTCCGCCAATGAGGAAAGTACGAGAGATAATGGTATCGGCATTAATTCCCATCAATGCGGCAGTCTGCATGTCTTGTGAGACGGCCCGAATGGCCTTGCCCAGCTTGGTGCGATTGACCAGATAAGTCAATCCGATCAACATCAGGATCGAGACCGCAATTAAGACAATGCCTTTGACCTGGATGGTAGTCTGCATGGGCAGCATAAAAACTGCATTCAGGGCATCGTAAGTGCGGTACTGCATGTTGAACTCGTTGTGCCGGAGTGCGGCATAAATACGGGTCAGGTCTTGCAATAAGAAGGATACACCGATGGCAGTAATCATTGGCACCAGGATGTTTTTTGTTCCACGCCGTCGCAACGGTCGGTAGGCCAGGCGCTCTATCAGTACGGCCACAATTCCCGAACCCGTCATGGCGACCATAATGGCTGCTAGCAGCAGTAAAAATGGATTAGAAATTACCGGAGCCTCCGGGTTGCCCCAGAATCGAAAGACCTCGAGGCCTATCACCGCTCCGATCATGAAGACCTCGGAGTGTGCAAAGTTAATCAACCCCAGCACCCCGTACACCATGGTGTAGCCCAGCGCTACCATGGCGTACACAAAGCCTAGAAGCAGCCCCTCGAGGATGGTTTGAGGCAGAATTGACAAAAGATCGGCAACCGTCAAGTAAGTCCTCCTGGCCTATGATTATACGGATGTACGTATATAGTATCACCTTATCAGGTACATCTTTGTTAAGCTTTAGCCTGCCAGAGTATATCGGTTGCCGCTTGAGCTGACAACGGGGAACCGTATCAGCAGTAACACAAGCGATAACCCTGCCCCTGGGTTGCGTCGCGGACAAGCCACAGGTTCCTAATAACTGGAAAAAACCCCCACCTTGGCGGGGGTTTTCATAGGATGCGCTGGTCTACTGGCGAGCAGCCGGGGGAGCGAACTGAATTACCCGCAGCACTTCGCCGGGGTAGCGGGCTTCCCTCAGGCTGATGATGTAGTAGTCAGAAAGTTTGCGGTCACCCTTGCTATCAAACTCGATGCGGCCGGTCAGACCATCCATCCTGACTTCGCGCACGGCGCGGGCTACCTGTTCGCGGGTAGGCTTGCGCCCATTGTTGGCCCGAATGGAGGCCTCGATGGCGGTGAGGATTACGTTGGCAGCATCAAAGGCGTACACGGCGTAGGCTTCGGCGTCACGACCGAACTTGGCCTTGTAGCGTTGCGCGAAGGCAGCAGCTCGTGGCAGGGTGCTGATAGGGCCAGCAGTGGTGGTGAACAGCACACCCTTGGAAGCGCTGCCTGCAATCTTCACAAGGTCGGAGGCATCCAGGCCATCACCCCCCATAAAGGTTGCAGTAATGCCACGCTCACGCATTTGCTTAACCAGCACGCCGCCCTTATCGTAGATGCCGCCATAGTAGACCAGATCGGGTCGCAGGGCACGCATCTGGAGAATTAAGGGCTGGAAGTTGGAGGCTTCCTCGGTGCCTACCAGGGCTACCACATTGGCTCCCAGTTCACGGGCGCGGGCAGCAAAAGCCTCGGCCAGACCCTGGCCGTAGGGGGTCTTGTCGTGGACGACAAAGAGCCGGCTGCGGCGCAGTACGCGCACGGCATACTCTGCACCCACCGGGCCCTGGATGTCATCGCGTCCGCAGATGCGGTTGACGTTCAACAGACCGCGATCGGTCACCCGGGGGTTGGTGTTGGCCGGGGAGACCATCACCAGGTTGGTGTCTTTGTAGATTTCGGAAGCCGCAATTGCCACGCCGGAGTTAAGGTGCCCTACGATACCCAGCAGGTCTGCATCGTTGACGATACGCCGAGCCACCGCCACGCCCACATCGGGGGTCGCCTGGTCATCCTGGGGGGCAAACTGGAGCTGGAAGCCAAGCTGCTGGAAACGGGCTTGAGCGTCCTCAATGGCGATCTGCGCTCCTTGCGCGATGGCCGTACCCAGACCCGATTGAGGCCCCGATAAGGGTGAGACCGAAGCGATCTTGATGACGTTGGGCTGAGCCGAGGCCACACCCAAGGCCAATACGCCCAGCGCTATAGTTGCGAATCTTTTCATACCAACTTCCTCCGGAACAACCTGGTTTAGCCATTGAAAGGCTGGACTATTCTACACAAACCAGGCCGAGGTGTGTCAATGCGGGTCAGCATATTTGTCTTCCGGCCAGTATGAGGGTACCCAATTTTGCTTAGACTGCAGCCTTAAACTCAAGACACGATTGTGCTTTTTGAACCCTGGAATGGCACCGATAAGCCTGAAATAATTTTGAAACAACGCATCCACCTTTGGGTGGAGCAGGGTCGGGAGGAAGTAGAGCCATGGCAACAGGAGTTGACTGCCCAGGCGCGATCAGTATTCAGCCAGGTACTGATCCAGTTCCCACTGGTGAACAGCGATCCGGTACGAGTCCCACTCGACGCGTTTGGCGTTTAAGAAATCCTTGTAGACCTGTTCTCCCAGGGCATTGCGAACAACCCGGTCTTTTTGCAGGGCTTCCAGTGCCTCGCGCAAGGTTCCGGGTATTTCACTGACCCGGTACTTTCGTCTATCTCGAACCGAAAGTTCGTACACATCGCGTTCGATTGGAGGTGGGGGGGTCAGACTGCTCTCGAGACCCTCGAGGCCCGCACCCAGAATAACCGCCAGGGCCAGATAAGGGTTGCAGGAGGGGTCGGGAAAGCGAAATTCTGCGCGTGTGCTGGCCCCGCGTCTGCTCGGAACCCGGATCATGGCGCTACGATGTGAAACCGACCAGGCCACGCTGGTGGGGGCTTCGTAGCCGGGGGTCAAGCGCTTGTAGGAGTTGACCAGCGGGTTGGTGATGGCGGCCATGCCCTCGGCGTGGTCGAAGAGGCCGGCAATAAACTGCAGGGCGGTTTTGGAAAGCTGGTGTGGCCAGACCTCGAGCCTCCCCTTGGGCTCAAAAAAAGCATTCTGTCCATTTTTGAAAAGCGAAAGATGAAAGTGAAGACCTGAGCCATTGGTTCCGGCAATGGGCTTGGGCATGAAAGTGGCATGCAGCCCATGATTGATAGCGACACGCTTGGCTACAAACTTGAAGGTGGTGAGATTGTCGGCGGTGCTGAGTGCGTCGGCATACTTGAAATCAATCTCGTGTTGTCCGGGGGCCCCTTCGTGATGGGCGGCCTCGATCTGTAGGCCCATCCTGACCAGTATATCCACCATGTCACGCCGGGCTTCTTCGCCCTTGTCGGTGGGGGCCAGATCAAAGTAGCCTGTGCGGTCATTGGTGTGGGTGGTGGGGCTGTTGTCTGGACTGCGGTGGAACAGAAAAAACTCGACCTCGGTACCCACAACAAAGTTGTCGAAGCCTTTTTTCTGGGCTCGCTCGATTTGCCGCTTGAGCACCTGCCTGGGGTCGCCCTCAAAGGGCTTGCCATCAGGATAAGCAATATCGCAGATTAAGCGGGCTACAGTTCCTCTGGTGGTGGGCTCGAGATCCCTAGGGTAGATCACAAAAGTGCTGTAATCCGGCTTCAGGAGCATGTCTGACTCTTCGACCTCGTTGCGGCCAAAGCCCTCGATGGAAGAGCCATCAAACATAATTTCGCCGTCCAGCGCCTTCTCGAACTGGGTAACGGGGAGTTCCACCACCTTGTTGATGCCCAGAATATCGGTGAACTGCAAGCGCATGAAGCGCACCTGGTGGTCTTTGAGTTCTTGCAGAATGTCCTGCCTGGTTCGTGCCATGGGTACAGCATACCGGTAGCGTTAAGGCTTTTGACAGGCGTATTGCTGCTTGATGAGTTGATTTGCTCGTTCATCCGAAAACAGGATGGAGGGTCTAGCTCGAGCGAAACCGAAAACAGCGATGCTGGTGTATGCTGCTCGAGCGTGATGTGGATTTGATCCAGATTAAGAGAATTTGGGTTCCATCTCAGTCAAGCGCTGTGCCAGGCCACTATTATTGGGCCGTTTGAGGTGCTGTCCACAACAGAGTCAGGAGGAAGCATGAAAAGAACCGGGTTGGTAATGGTAGCTACGTTGGGAATCGGCAGTCTGGCCCTGGCAGATGGCTTTTCTATCACCGCAAACCTGCAGTTTTTGCCTCAGTTCGGACTGGTGGGCGGGCAGTTCACCACCCCATACCGCAGCTACCGAGGCACCGCGGTCAACTATACCTTCAACCTGACCGACAACATCGTGGCTGGAGCCAGCCTGCGCCCAGGCTTTTTCGCTGGACAGTTTGTGCTGGCAAGCCGCGCTGGGCTGGTAGGGGTTGCAAAACTGAATGAATCGAACACGGGTTATGTGGAAGGCGCGATCCGCTTCGGCACGAACCAGATCATTCAGCCAGGCCCTTTTAGCTTCGACTTTGATGCGGGCGGGGAAATCTTTATCACCCAGCGCGTTTCGGATATGGTGGTACTGTATGGGGGCGCGGGCCTGGACGCTACCTTGTTGCTAAGCCCGACCGTTTCGCTGAGTGCTGCGGCCAATGCCTATACCGGTCTGAGGCTCGAGTTGACCCGCAGTCTCGATGCCTATCTGGAAGGGGGCCTGCGGTATCCTTTTGGGCTCGGTCTGGGTTATGACGTGACTGCCTCCCTCTATTACACCATCGTGCGTGGCCTGCGGCTGGGGTTGTATGGGGGCTACGTGAACCAGAGCGGCGCAGCAGGTGCCTGGAAGCTGGGCATCGCGGGTGAATGGACGGAAAAACCTGAAACCCTGGGAACGCCCGGCAACTACCTGCCCTGAAACCCTCTTCGCGACAATTGTCCTTTGTGGCCTCCCGCATGGGAGGCATTTTGAATTCAAAGTCAGGCTGGTGGCAGTCAAGCCCAGTGTACGGCTTGATACTGTGATGGCAACCTTACAAGTTCGCTTGTTGACCCTACGGGTTTGACCAAACCAATGCTTCTTTCAGATGCCGCTCCACTGATTGCCAGTGGCAGTGCTGGAACCGATAAAAAGGAGTGCTCGGAGGGCACACTCGCAATGAGGGAGTATACGATGAGCCTGAAGGCATCCCTAATGCGAAGCGATGGTACTGGATGCTACCGCTGAGCCATGCGGTAGACGGTTCCCCGGTGGTCAATCACATACAACTCGCCCGCAGCATCCTCACCAAAGGAGCTGATGTTCATATCGGTTCTGAGGATTTCCCGGCTCTGCCAGCGGTCGCCCTGGAGAGTAGCGGCCCAGATGCGCCCACTCACGTAATCGGCGTAGAAGTAGGTGCCGCGAAATGCAGGCATGGCGCGGCCCCGGTAGCGGTAGCCGCCGGTGATGGAGCGGCCCTGGTCGTGGGTATAGGTCAGCACCGGCAGCACCAGGCCCTCGCGGTTACAGTCTTGCGGTGGGTTAAAGCAGCGGTCGCCCTCCATGATACGCCAGCCATAGTTCTCGCCCCCCCTGCTACTGGCGGACTGGAAGTGTACCTCCTCGACGGCGTTCTGGCCCACATCGGCAATCCACAGGTCGCCGGTCTGGCGGTCGAAGCTGAAACGCCAGGGGTTGCGCCAGCCATAAGACCAGATTTCGCTGCGGCGGCCTCCCAGCAGGGGGTTGTCGGCTGGAATCGCATAGGCTCGGTTGCCTTCGCTACGATTTACGTCAATGCGTAGTATCTTGCCCAACAAGGTGTCGAGTCGCTGCCCGGCGTTGATGGGGTCGCCCCCGGCCCCGCCATCGCCCATACCGATGTAAAGCAGGTTGTCCGGGCCGAAGGCGATCATGCCGCCGTTGTGGTTGGCATAGGGCTGTTCGATGGTGAGCAGAATCTGGGCGGAGCCTGTTTCGGCGCGGTTGCCACTGGCGCGGTAGCGGGCAATTACGGTGCTGCCGTTGCGGTTGGTGTAGTTGATGAAGAATAAGTTGTTCTGTCGAAAATTGGGATGGAAGGCCAGCCCTAACAAACCCCGTTCTCCACAACAAGAAACCAGGTTTGCGACATCCAGGAAAGGTTCGGCTACAAGCCGCCCTTCATGTAGAATCCGGATGGTGCCAGCTTGCTCGACGATGAACAGTCGTCCGGTATCGTCGGGCGCGTAGGTCAGAAACAGCGGGCGACTCAGGTTGCTGGCTACTGGAACCAGGCTGATGGTTTGGGCATTTGCCAGGCTTAACAGGAATATTGCAGACCAAATAATTGTGTGCATAAAGCCAGTCTAGCCGGATGAAGCCTGAATCCTGTGTGTCCAGGTTACAAGTTACCCGGCCGGAGCCGCAGGATCTGACCCTGGTCGGTGGAAATGTAGATGAACCCATCCGGCCCCACCGTGAGGTCGCGCAGGCGGCCATACTGGTTGTTGATCAGGATTTCTTCCCTGAGTATTTGTTCACCCCTGAGTTCCAACCGATACAGCCGCCCGGTTCTCAGGGTCACAAAAAACAAATTTCCTTTCCACTGGGGGAAGGCCCTGCCCGTGTAAAAAATGAGATTGCTGGGGGCGATGGTGGGTTCGTTGCCGCCGGCGTACTCGCGCACGGCGGGCTGGTAGCTCTCGCGCAGATCGCCCCCGGTGCAGTTGAAGGTAATGTTGTCGGCAGCGACTGACAGCACCGTGCCAGCAGGCTGGGTTCCGCTGCAACGAGGCCAGCCGTAGTTTTTGCCCTTTCGTATGATGTTTAACTCGTCGCGGGTGTTGGGCCCGTGCTCGGTAGACCACAGCAGGCCGGTGCCGGGCTGAAAGGCCAGCCCCTGGGGGTTGCGGTGGCCCAGCGTCCAGATAGCCCTGGCGGCTCCGGTGGTCTGGCTGTAGAACGGGTTGTCGGTGGGAATGCTGCCATCCGGGTTGAGGCGGAAAATTTTCCCTGACAGTAGTTTCAGGCTCTGGGCCTTGGCGGCGAAGCCGAACTCACCCGGAATGTTGGAGGGGGCGTCGCCGGCATCGCCCATCGAAACGTAGAGCTTGCCATCCGGCCCCCAGACCACCCGGCAGCCATTGTGGTTCCACCAGCCCAGCATATCGTCGAGTAAAACTTTCTCGCCCTCGAGCCGGTGGCCGGAAATTGTGAAACTCGAGACCCGGTTACGCCGGTTGTTAGGAGCCTGTATTCCATCCTTCCAGTACGAGTAGCAGATGAAGAGGCGGTTGTTCTGGGCAAAGCTGGGGTCGAGCTCGAGGCCCATCACCCCGCCCTCGCCCTCGTCGCGCACCGCGGCACTGCCCGGAAAGCTGGTAACCCTGCCAGTTCGTAAATCCAGCGCACTCACCGCAACGGTGTCTCGGTCTCGCTGGGTAAAAAACAGGCGTCCATCGGGGGCGAACTTCAGGCTCCAGGGCACGCCTAAGTTGCGGGCAACTTCTTCGACACGGAAGATGGGGGTGTTCTGTGCCAGTGCCAGACTGAAAAGCAGGAGCAGGGCAATCAAATACATGGAGGTATTCTAGGCAGTAGTCCATGAGTGATGAGTGGATAACCTATGGAACTGCTTGAGTTTACGCCGGTTATGCAAGCATGATGCCTGGAGCGGAAAAGTGTAACGGTTGGAGCTGCAAAGCGACCCAGAGCTGGTCTCCTGTACACCCTAAGCGACCCTTTGTCGCCTTATGCCGCGATGCAGCACTGGGATTAACCGGTTGAACTGGCAGATCAGTTTTGCGGAACCAGCCGCAAAATTCGCCCCGAATCCGTAGAGATATAGATCAGACCATCTGGCCCAGTGGCGATATCGCGCAAGCGGCCAAAACCAGGATTGGGGCCGCTACTGTTATCAATCAAGATTTCCTCCTGGGCCACCGACTCCCCATTCAAAACCAGCCGGTATAGTCTCCCAGTTCTAAGGGTGACAAAGAACAGGTTGTTGCGCCATCCGGTAAAGACGTTGCCGGTATAAAACATCATGTCGCTGGGTGCGATGGTGTCGCTGGCGGTGTACTGCTTGATGGCGGGCTGGTAGTTGGTCACGCTGGGGCAGGGATCGGTGCCCATACAGGTGGGCCAGCCGTAGTTTCTGCCGCGCTTGATGACATTAAGCTCATCCTTCACGGCAGGTCCATGCTCGGTAGACCACAGCAGTCCAGTGCCGGGCTGGAAGGCCAGACCCTGGGAGTTGCGCAGGCCCAGCACCCAGGTTGCCCTTGCGCTACCCGTGGTCTGGTTGAAAAACGGATTGTCGGTGGGAATGCTGCCATCCGGGTTGATGCGGAAGATTTTACCGGCCAGCGCAGACAGGTCTTGTGCAGTTGATTCAACGGCGGCATCCCCCATCGAAACGTACAGTTTGCCATCGGGCCCCCAGACCACCCGGCAGCCGTTGTGGTTAGAGGCACCAAGCATGTTATCCAGCAAAATCAATTCGTTGGTCAAAGAACTGCCAGAAATCTCGAAGCGGGAAAGCCGGTTGCGGCGGTTTCCATTGAGCCAGACCGAGTAGCATACGTAGACCCGATTGTTGCCGGCGAAGCTGGGGTCGAGTTCCATACCCAGAATGCCGCCCTCACCTTCGTCTCTCACCGCCGAGGTTCCGTTGAAGTGGGTTACGGCCCCGGTGCTCAGATTGAGGGCACTTACGCGAATCTGGCCCAAATCGCGGTTGGTGAAGAGCAGGCGGCCATCGGGAGCGAAGTTGATGCTCCAGAGAGCACCTCCCAGCCCGCTTTTGACTTCCTCTACCCGGAAGCTGACGGGGCCGGGGGGCGGGTCGATGGGCTGACAACCGACGAGGCCGAGGGTTAGTATGGCAAGTATCGAAACAAGTCTCATGGCATCTCCTGGGTGGGGTTGGGCTAGGTGAGGTCGAACGCACTCGAGCCTAAGCCAAACTCTATTTGAACTTCTGAGTGCTGTCTGAACCTGTCTTGAACTTTGTATACCGGAGCCGCCTGATGGATGATTGACATCTAGCAGATATAGAATGGCATGGAAGTACAGCAGAGGAGGAATCATGCGCCGTAGAGATGTACTGAAAGCAGGTCTGGTTGGTGGGGCAACCCTGGCAGGATGGAGCAAGGCCCAAACCCCAGCGGGCAACTTCACCATGACGGTCGTCCACATCAACGACACCCACGCCCGCCTCGAGCCCACCGGTGGCCTGACCCTGGGCGGGCAACCAAACCAGCGCCTGGGGGGTTTTGCAAGGGTGATCTCTTTTTTTGACCGGATGCGGGGCACCGTCACCAATCCGTTGTTTTTGCATGCGGGGGACGTGTTCCAGGGAACCCTCTACTTCAACCAGTACCAGGGGCTGGCCGACCGCTTCTTCCTGCACCGTATGGGCATTCGGGCCATGGCTCCCGGCAACCACGAGTACAACCTGGGGCCAGAAGGGCTGGCGAACTTTCTAAATGGAGTGCGCTTCCCGGTGGTCTCGGCCAACACCGATGTCTCGAGGGAACCCCGGCTGGCCGGGCGCATCCGGCCCTACACGGTGGTCAGTGTAGGCGGCCAGCGGGTCGGCATCATTGGCCTGACCACCCCCGATACCAATATCCTCTCGAGCCCCGGCCCCAATGTGCGGTTCACCGACCCGGTTCCGGCTACCCAGCAAGCCGTGGTCGAACTGCTGGCCCGGGGCGTGCGGAACATCGTGGTGCTCTCACACCTGGGCTACCTGCAAGACCAGGAGCTGGCCCGCCGGGTGACGGGGGTACAGGTAATTGTGGGAGGGCATAGCCACACCCTGCTGGGTCAGACCCCCTTCCCCGAGTTGCGTCCAGGTGGGGCTTACCCCACGGTGGTCAAGAACCCCGAAAATAAGGATGTGCTGGTGGTGCAGGCCTGGGAGTGGGCCAAGGTGGTGGGCCGCTTACAGGTTACCTTCAACCCCCAGGGCGAACTGGTGGCCCATCAGGGCCAGGTCATTCCAATGGCAGCCAACCTGCCCGAGGATCGCTTCGCACTGGACGCCATTACGGCCTACGGCCTGCCGATTGCTGCCCTGCGGGCGCAGGTGATTTCCAGGGCAGCCGTAGCCCTCAACGGCGAGCGCAACGATGTGCGCCGCCGCGAGACCAACCTGGCCAACCTGATCGCCGACGCCATGCTGTGGAAGTCCCGCCAGGCCGGGGCCACCATCGCGCTGCAAAACGGCGGGGGCATCCGCACTAGCATCCCGGCAGGAAACATTACGGTGGGGCAGGTTAACGAGGTGCTGCCCTTTGGCAACACCCTGACGGTGCTCGAGCTGCGGGGCAGCGAGATCCTGGCTGCTCTGGAAAACGGGGTCTCTCAGTGGGAGGCCATTGCCGGGCGTTTCCTTTCCGGGGTGGCGGGTATCCGCTACACCTTCGACATGGGCCGTCCGGCGGGTAGCCGAGTGACCCAGGCCCAGGTTCAGACCCCCACCGGGTTCCAACCCCTCGACCCCAACGCCACCTACCGTATCGTCACCAACAGCTTTACTGCTGGGGGCGGCGACGGCTTTGCCTCGTTCCGCGATGCCAGGGGCTTCCGCGCCGATACCGGCTTTAGCGACGCCGAGGTTCTGATTGAGTACCTGCGTACCCAGCCCTCCTGGGAGCCGCGCCTCGAGAACCGCATCACCATCCAGAACGAGCCTCGTAGCCAGCGCTGGGAAGGGCCGTTCTACTCAGACAGATTCTTGCGGGTGGGGGTTTAGCGCTCTGCTATTTCACTGGGCTTGTAGTTGTCCAGCATGCGGTGGAGGTCATGAACAGAAACGAAGCCAAGAAAGTCCTCGAGGAGCAGCTGCAGCGGTTTGGCGGTGGGAGCTATTTGGAACTATTCTCGCAGGCCATGGCGCAGCGGGTAGAGACTTACGAGGTGCTCGGCGAAAGCGGTGTCCGGTATCAAGTCGAGGTACAGTTCCTTTGGGATCGGCAGCCCGGGGGTACCATCAGGGTGATGGGAAGCATAGATGACCAGCGCTTTAGCAGCCTGGTTCCACTAACCGACTGTTTGCTGATGGGGCCACCAGAGTCTGATGTACAGAAATAAGCCGTACAGCAGCGCGGTGCCTGTACGGCTTGGTCAACAGAAGGGAGTGGGTTTCAGGAAGTGTTCTGCTAGGCCGCTTCTTTGGAAAGGCGCTCGAGGCCCCCTGGGTTTTCCAGCACCAGCTTGCCGTAGCCCGAGCGAATATAACCCTCGCGGGTCAGTTCACCAATCACCTTGGTAACGGTCTCGCGCACCGAACCCACTGCCGAGGCAATCTCGTCGTGGGTGGCTTTGACCCCCACCCGTCCGTTCTTCTCGGTATAGGCCACGGGAGTACGGGAAAGATCCAGCAGGGTTGCGGCGATGCGGTTTTTGAGGCGCTGACCGGAGATGCGCTGGATGGTCTGGTAAGTTTGGGCCAGGGCCTTAACCAACCCTTGCACCAGGCTGGCCATTTCCTGTGCGGATAGCCCGGCAGGGGCCAGGGCATCCACCCTGGTCTCGGTGACTGCCTCGGCAAAGTAAGTACGCTCGGCAGCCGAAATTACCTCTTCGCCAAAATACTCACCAGGACGCACAAAACGCAGGGTTAGGGCATTGCCTTCGTCGTCTACGCTCTGGAGCCGCACCAGACCCTCCCGTACCCGGTAGAGTTGATCTTTTGAGCTGGGCAGTCCGGGATAGAGAATAATCTCACCAGGATCGAAGGTTATGGTATCTAGGATGCTGGTTTGCATTTTTATATCACTCCTCAAAGCTGACTATAGCAGTCCTACCTGATTTTGTAAACATTCGTGTTGATTTATTTGAAGTGAGTGAGGACACATTTGGAAAGATGTGTGATGGGGGTAGCTAAAGGTTCATACGTAGGGAGGAGTCCGGTTGGATGTGGCGATTGTATGAGGTTTGTCCCGTTTCGGTTTGAATGCGTCACGAGTCCGATACAGGGGTTTCCCGACCTGGCTCGAGCGTTAGTTGCTGGTGATCGGCTTCCTTCTTCAAGGTTGCTGCTTTTACCACCAACCCCTACCACCAACCCCGCCGCTTCATCCACCAGGCCAGCCCACCCGCAATAAGTAGCATCCCACCCCAGAAAAACCAGCGGCCATAAGGCCACTGGTACTCGGTAAAGGCATCAAAATTGGTACCATAAATTCCGGCCCAGAGCGTCATGGGTAAAAAAAGAACCGACATAACCGTGAGGGCCTGTACCACCCGGTTGAGCTGGTTGTTCTGGGCTGACAGGTGAACTTCAAGCACATTGGATAGTTCGTCTCGGGCTGCGTCCAGGCCCTCGTAGACCCGGCCCATGCGGTCGGTAAGGTCGCGAAAGAGGTAGGCATCGGCTCCAAGCTCGGGTAGCCGCTCGAGGTGCAGCAAAGCCTCGCGGGCCTGCGATACCAGGCGGCGAATGCGAAGTACCTCACGCCGGGCAGCAAAGACCCGTCGGGGGATTTCGGGGGAGTTGTTCGGGTTCATGGCCAGCTCTTCCAGATCCTCCACCCGATCCGTGAGAGCCTCCACGTAGTCGAAAAAAGTCTCCACGCCTCGATCCACCAGCCGCTGCCAGAGCCAGATGGAACTGCCGCCCCGGAAGCTGTTCCAGGCCTGCTCGAGGTAGTCCACAGGCTCGTTGCGATAGCTGAGCAAGACCTGAGACTCGGG
>NZ_CALMCQ010000041.1 GCF_937863175.1 uncultured Meiothermus sp.
CCGGTGATCGAGCTGGCGGCCAAAATGCACCGGCTTTTACCGCACCACTCCCACTTCCAGTTCACCTCCGGCGGGGCCGAATCCAACGAAACGGCCCTCAAAACTGCCCGCTACTACTGGGCTTTGTCGGGTCAGCCCGAAAAAAACAAGATCATCTCGCGTCGCATGGCCTATCACGGCATCGCCATGGGGGCGCTGGCAGCTACCGGCGTCCCAGCCTATCATGCCGATTTTGGGCCGTTGCCACCAGGGTTTTTGTACCTGAGTGCGCCGCTGGCTTACCGCAACAACCCCGGGGCTTCGGAGGCCGAGTTTGTGGCCATGCTGGTTAAAGAGCTCGAGGATCTGATTGCCAAAGAAGGGGCCGAGACCATCGCGGCTTTCATTGGGGAGCCGGTACAGGGGGCTGGGGGCGTGGTTCCGCCCCCCGAAGGCTACTGGCAGGCCATTGCCCCTGTGCTTAAGAGGCACCAAATTCTGCTGATTGCCGACGAGGTCATCACCGGCTTTGGTCGCACCGGAGAGATGTTTGCCCAGACCACCTACGGGTTCCAGGCCGACATCACCAGTTTTGCCAAAGGCATTACTTCGGGGTATGTGCCGCTGGGTGGAGTGGGGGTCAGTCCGCAAATTTTCGAGCAGATCTCCACACCAGACCGGATGTTCATGCACGGCTTCACCTATTCGGGACACCCGGTCGCCTGTGCGGTCGCGCTGGCCAACATTGATATAATTGAACGCGAACAGCTCTGGCTCAATGCTACCGAGCGGGGGGGACAGCTCCTGCGGCGACTGAGAGAACTCGAGTCCCACCCCCATGTGGGCGACGTGCGCGGCAAAGGTCTGATGGCCCTGGTTGAAGTGGTGGAGGACAAAAACAGCAAAAAGACCTTTGATGCTTCTCAGGGCATCGGCAGCCAGTTGATGAAGGTAAGCCGGAAAAAAGGGGTCATCGTGCGCTGCAACGATACCGGCTTTGCCATGGCCCCACCCCTGGTAGTCACCGAGGCCGAGGTGGACGAGATGGTCAACGCCCTGGCCGAGACCCTTGATACCGTGCTGAGCTCCCGGCATATATAACGTCCGCATAGCATTTGTGGCGTGCAGATGAGTTTTTACATTTTTTACATCCGCCTTTGCTAGACTGAAAGCGGACTGCGAAAAGTCCCTATGAATTACCCAAAAAACCGACGTAAGGAGGGTTCATGGGATGGATTGAGTGGTGTAGTTTCCTTTTGGGGGGCTTGATCTTCTGGCTCCTTGGCTGGCTATTGAGCTGGCTGTTCCGGGGCAATACCCTCCGGCTGCAAAACCAGTTGACCGAGGCCCAGGCCGAACTGGGGCGGCTCCAGGCCGATCTGACCGGGTATAAGGCCACCCAGTCCAGGCTGGCCTTGACCGAACAGGAATTGGCGAGCCTGCGGGTTCAGGTACAGGATTTTGACGCACTCAAGGCCAACTTTGGCACGGTCAGCAAGGAACTGGGAGCTGCGACGCTCAAAATTCAGGGGTTGGAAGGGCAGTTCAAAGATTTCGAGGCTCTCCAGACCCAGCTAGCCAACCTGCAAGCCCGTCTGGGCAGCCTTCAGGGCGAGCGGGATAAGCTCAAAGCTGGTTACGACGGCCTGCTAGCCCGGTTTGAGCATCTCGAGAACGAGCGCAACCGGCTTTCCACCCAGACTCTGAACTACCAGGGCGAGATGGCTGTATTGAGCCGTCAGGTGGAGGCCCTGCGTCAGGACCGCGATGAGCAGAGGTCTGAGGCTGGCAATCTGAGCAGCAGGCTAGCAAGCATGGATGGGCTGATGGCAGTTTTGCAGGGCTTGCGCCAGCGCTTTGGCGGCAAGCAGCCCGAGGAACTCGAGGCCCACCTGGCCGCCATCCAGGAGGAAGCGGCGCATGCCAGAAGCGAGTTGGGCAGACTGCGCCACGATTACGAAACCGCGCTGCACGAGCGCAAGCAACGGGAGGGTGAGTTGCAGGGCTTGCGGGATCGCATCGGCAGTCTGGAGGTTGACCTGGGCAAAATAGGGGCGCTGGAAGCCGAAATTGAGCGATACAAAAATGAGTTTAGTGGTCTACAGGCCCGCTATGCCAACCTCGAGGCCGATTATCAAAAACTCCAGGCGAACTCCCAGGCCCTCGAGGGCGAAAAGGGCCACCTGTCCAGTGAGCTACAGAGCCTGCAAACCCGTCTGGGCGCCCTGGAGCAAGAACGGGATAGACACCAGCAAGAATCGTCCAGACTCGCTGCCAGACTGGCCGGGCTGGGAGGAAGCCTGGCTGCCCTCGAGGCCCTCCGGGCACGGTTTGGCAACCTGCAACCCACCCTTCTCGAGGCCCGTATCGTAGCCATGCAGAACGAACGCAATCAGTATGCCGGCGAACTGGATGCCCTGCGTAAGCGAGTCGAAGCCGTGGCGGGCGAACGCGACCACTTGCGGGCCGAGGTAGAGGGACTGCACACACGCCTCGACAACCTCAGCACCACCGGCAACAACGCGATTGCCGAGCGCAACAAACTCCAGGCCGAAGCGCAGAAACTCCGGGCCGATCTCAACCAGTCGCAAGGAGCCTACCAGGATCTGGAAGTAAGCCGTAAAGCCCTGACCGACCTGCGCACCCGCCTGGCCAGGATGGAAGAAGAGCGCAACTGGTTTTCCGGAGAGGTCGAGAGTTTGCGCAAAGAACTGGAAACCGCCCGCAGCAGCAAGACCGAGTTGGAGCAGTTCAAGGCCAACTACCTGGCATTACAGGCGCGTGTTTCCGACTACGAATCCCAGCTCAAAAACGCCCATGAAGACCAGGGCCAGATGCGGGCCAACCACCGCGCCCTGCAAACACGCATCGCCGATTATGAGGCCCAGCTCACCAAGGCTCAGGAGCGTGTTGTCGACTACCATACGCTGGCCGCTAATTTTGCGGCTCTGCAAACCAGGGTATCGGAGGCCGAGAATACCGGGGTCGCTGCTGCGACGCCAGCCCGACCGACCAAACCACGGAAGTCTAAACCCAAGCAACCCAGGGAAGTGACTGGTTACCGCGTCACCCAGAGCCGCACTTCCCGGGCTGAGGTGGTGCCTGAAGGCCACGACCCCCTGGGGGTGATCGAGGGCATAGGCAACGCTTACCAGCAAAAGCTGTGGGAAGCGGGCATCAAGACCTTCGAAGACCTGGCCGGCACGCCCGAAGTCCGACTGGGTGAGATTATCGGTAAAGACCTCGAGTTCGATGAGTGGATCGTGGGGGCCCGCCGCTTTGTGCATGGGGTCTACAAGCTCAGCCGCGCCACCACCGCACGCACCCGCCGCAAGGTCAACGATCTGACCCGCATCGAAGGCATTGGGCCCAAGATGCGCGATGCCCTGATAGCCGCAGGCATCACCACCTTCGAGGAATTGGAGGAGGCCAGTGAGGGCCAGTTGCACGCTGCCATTAAGGCCGCCGGCATGAGCTTTGCTCCCAGCATTCCCACCTGGAGCCGCCAGGCCGCCTATCTGGTGCGGGGCGACGAAGCTGGGTTCCAGGAGTATATCGCCCGCCTTAAGGCTGGAAGGGAGGAATAGCACATGGCCAGGGCCTGGACTACCTACGACTGGATCAAATTGCTCGGCGCTATTCTCCTGCTCATACTGTTGTTCTTTTGCGGAACCTGGCAGGGGGGCGTTGCAGCAACGGCCCCCACCCTCACCGCTCCGATCCAGGGAACCCTTGACGGCCCTTCGGTGGATTTGAGCGGTACGGGTACGCCAGGGGGTTTTATTCAGCTACTCCTCAACGGCACCCGGGTCGGTGAGCCGGTACGCATCGGGGCCAATGGGCAGTGGGCATTGCCCGGCTTCAGCTTTGGCGCGCCGGGGGACTACACCCTCACGCTACAGCCGGTAGAGGCCAGCGGAACCAACCTTGCGCCAGGGTCGGATTTTGCCTTTACGGTGCCCATGCCCAGGAGCGGCCTCAGCATCAGCGAACCAGCGAGCGGCGCGCAGTTGCCGGCTGGAACCTTCCAGTTGCGCGGCAGGGGTGCACCGGGGGAGGAGCTCGAGGTCTTCGAGGACAACACCAGCCTGGGCAGGGTGATGGTTCACCCCGATGGCACCTGGACGCTGGCGGTACCCGCCCCCGCAGCAGGACAACACACCTACGAAGTGCGCAGCGCAAGCACCGCTGCCCGCATCCAGGTCACGGTTGCGGCCGCTGGCGGAACCGCAGCCGATTGCACCAAAGAGTTCACCCTTTCCTTTAGCGATGGGCAGGCCGTTGCCCGCCCCTTCCGTTTTGGCGGTGAGGGCGCAGGGCATGGCTATACCGTCACCGTCAGGCGCGGCGAACGCATTGTGGGCAGCAGGAAGGTTGCCCTGGATGCCGCCTGTGGCTGGAGCTACCGTTCAGACCCTGGCCCTGGCCCCATCACCTACGAAGTTCGCCCCATTGGGGCCTCGCCCACGGATCCACCGCTTCAGGTCATCCACCTGATCGTGCGCTAACAAAGGCGGTTTGGAGGGAGTATCACGGGGGTATCTGCGACCGAAAGCGCCTCCCGGAGGGCGGTTCGCATACCACATGGGTATAAAACCTGCAATCAAACGATCCTTGATCGAAACCGCCCTGTGGTTTGTGAGGTTTGTGGTGGCTTATACCGCAACCGCATCCATCAGACCGCTTTGATGGGGGGAAGGTTGGCCAAGGGCTGCTCTTCCAGCAGTCTGAGCACCTCGCCCACCAGGTACAAAGAACCCGTCACCAGTACAGGCAGGCCATCGTGCTGCGCAGACTGGATGGCGTGCTCGAGAGCATCCACAGGATTCACAAAGTAGGGGGCATCGAACTCCAGGATTAGTTCATTTCCCGTAAGCGCGCCTCTGGCAGCGAGGCAGTAGCGCACACTGCGGGCCCTGGGCAGCAGGGTTTGCAACATACTGCGGTAGTCCTTGCGGGGAAATGCCCCGAAAACCAGGTGAAACCCTGCAAACTCCCTCACCAGAGCCCTGGCTGCATGGGGATTGTGGGCTCCATCGAGTACCACCTGAGTGCCCAGAATAGTTAACGGTTGCAGTCTGCCTGGGTGAATAGCGGTGGATAAACCTCTGGAAATCGTTTGCTCGTCATAGTTCAACAATCGCAAGGCGGCTGCCGCCAGACGGGCATTCTGCAACTGGAACTGCCCCCGCAGCGAGGGCTGAACGCTCAGGTCGAAAATCGGGTCGTTCTCCGAAAGCACGTACAGCGGTGCGCCCCGCTCGGCAGCAATCCAACGAGCAACCTCCAGCCCAACCCCCTCGGCAGCTGTGACCACAGGAACGCCCGCACGGATCGCACCCGCCTCGTCCATGGCCACTGTCTTTAGCGTACCTCCCAGGGTCTCCAGATGGTCGGCCTCTATATTGGTCAGAACAGTTATCTGCACTCTGGGCAGCACATTGGTGGCGTCCAGAGCCCCTCCCACCCCGGCTTCAACTGCCATAATGCTGGCGCCAACCGAGGCGAAGTGCGCAAAGGCCAGGGCGGTGGTGAGGTCGAAAAAGGCAACTGGTTCAATGAACGGTTGCCCCCTGGCCCACTCCACAAAATGCACTACCTCGGCCTCGGCAATCAAGCCAAGATGGGTGCGAATGCGCTCCCGAAAGTCCACCAGGTGCGGGCTGGTGGTCACGCCGAAGCTCACCGAGGCAGCTTTGAAGGCAGCCTCCAGGTAGGCAGCAACGCTGCCCTTGCCGTTGGTTCCGAGCACGTGAACGGTCGGCAGCGCAGCTTCGGGGTGGCCCAGGCGTTCCATCAATTCCCGGATTCGTGATAGGCCCCTGGGAGCACCTGCGCGGCTCTGTATGAACAACCACTCCACCGCTTCGGAATAGGTCACGGGTCTCAGTTTATCGCGGTTTTCATCCGTTGTTCTATCAAGCACTTCTCAGTGGCGTACTGGATAATAGGGGCTATGAGTTTGCTGCACGCCCGCATGGAACTCGAGCTCAGTCAGGCCCTGTTGCAGGGCTTGATCAGCAGCCAGCTTGCCAGGATAGACGTACCGGTCAAGCTGCTGCGCTTTCCCCTGGGCCGTCTGCAACGCGGGGAACTGCGCCAGTTCGAGCTGAGCGAACATCGTTGCGAGGCAGAGGTTAAGTTTTCCACTGGCCCGGCCTTGAGGCTCGCTGTGCAGGCACTGGGCTATTTGCGCGAAAGCCAGATCCTGCGACTACGGGTTGAACACCTGCATTTTTCGGGGTTTCGCGGAGGGCCCGTGCTCAACCTAGTGCCTGGTAAGGTGCTGGAAATGGTGGCTGCCCAGGCCAACCGGCGGCTGCCAGGGCTGCTGGAACTGGGCAGGAGCATGGAACTCGAGCTCCACCTCCAGCCACTCCTGCAAAAAATCCTGCAAGAAGCACCGTTTCGGCAAAGCATCCAGGCGATGGGGCTGGAGACCAACCCACAAGCCCAGCTTGAGAACCTCGAGTTGCGCGATAAACTATTACAGCTAACCTTCAGCGCAAGCGGCTAATCACACAGCCCGTACTGCTACACTCGCGAATGCGGGCCTTGAGGAAACCGGTGCGCTCCTGGGTCATGCGGGTGGCGCAGTCCAGGTTGACCGTGCGCGAACCGGCATCTACCCGTGTGCACTGCTGATTGCGACTACGGATCCAGGCCAGTTGCGAGGTACGTAGCACCGTGCGTCCTTCGGCACTCAGCCAGCCCACCAGCTGGCGATACACATCGTTGATTTCTCTGTCAGTCTGTACAAAAAGCTGGGTTGCACAGTAGACATAATCGAAGTCGGCACCGGGATTGTCGCAGCCTCCGGCCAGACCCCAACCTCCGGCTATCAATAAACCCAGCACGGCCAGATTTTTCATATGACCTCCCGCTACAGTGTACTCAGACCGGGCGAGCCTCGAGGGCTACACGCCCCAGGTCACTTGACTGGTAAGGATCTCCCCGTCAGGTATTTGCGCTACCCACAGAGCCGCGCCGACGCAAACCCCAGCAGTACACCGTGTAAAACTATCCCCGAAATTTCTATCGTGGCGTACACCGTACCACCAGAGCGGGCTGGTCGCGGCATCCGGTTCGGCCCACCTCCAGGCGCTGCGACTGTGACCGTGCAGATAGCAGATGGGCTTATGGATTTGACCCGCGCGATATTGCGCTGCTTAAATCACCCTACGGCGGAAACCGGCCACCAATAAACTCGAGGCCAGCACCAGGCCAGCAGCCAGCCCGAACATACTGCTGACTTCGGTGCGCTGGGGTTTCCAGCCCACTACCCGGCCCAGGCTGCGGTAGGCCTGCCGCAAGGCTTCAGCAGACTCGGCAGCGTAGTACTGTCCTCCGGTGGACTCGGCGATGGAGCGCAGGGTTTCTTCATCAAACTGCATCCAGAAACCACCCCACAGCAGGTCGGGTTCGTTGTTGTGGACCCGCCGGCCCAGGCCAATGGTGTGCACGGTCACACCCATTTGCTTCGCGATGGGGGTGACCTCGAGCGGGTCTATACCCCGGTTGGTACGGCCATCAGACAACAGAACTACCGTAGAAGGCCCCAGAGGCTTGTTGTTTTCGTCTACCGGAAAGGCTTTGAGGCTCTCTTGCAGTCCTTCCCCGATAGCAGTGCCTCGGGCCATCTCGAGCAATTCAATTTGGTCAATAATGCGCTGGTGATCGGTGGTTAGTTCAACTTCCAGGGTGGCATATCCCGCAAAGCTCACCAGCCCTACCTTGGCCCCATCGGGCAAGTCACGTACAAAATTCTGGGCTTCTTTTTTAGCCGCCGTAAAGCGATCTGGTTCAACATCTTGCGCCCGCATCGAACGGCTAATGTCAATCGCGAGCATCACCCCTGCCAGATTGTCGGGGGCCGGAATGGTGGCTTGGGGGCGGGCCAGCGCCAGAATTGCCAGCGCCAGCGCCAGGCCATATAGCAAAGCGCTCAGGTGGCGTTTCCAGCGCGGCTCAGCAATGCCAGCAAACTGCGCCAGGTTGGGATAGAGCACATGGGCACTCGCGTGTCCGCTCTGTACCCTGCGCCAGTAAACCCATACCAGTAGCGGTATCAGGAGCAACCCCAGAAGCAAAAGCGGAAACTGAAACCCCACAACCCACCTCGCGCTCGAGGGCCAGCCTGGTCGGCCATACTTCGGGAAATAAACTACCCCTCGAGTTTGCCCGCTAATCCGGTACCAAATGGTAGGCCCATTTACGGTTGTTCTTCAAAAAATATTCATTAAGCGGCGGCAGAGGCGACCGCTCCGTCCCTGGAGCCTTTTCGATATGTACAACTTCGATGTATACGACCTCAAACCCCAGGTGGTTAAAATTATCCACCTACCACCAGCTGCTGGTTTTTTGGCTCCGGCAGAACCGTATCGCCCAGCAAATACGCCACCACATCCCGGGCGCTGTACTGGGTGCCAAACTGGGCCACAAACCGATCCATGCGCTCGAGGTCATCCCCACTCGTCACCAGCGGTAACTCGTGGTCACCATTTTTCTGCACCTGGCCCTGCCCCACCGCCGCCATCAGCGCATTGCACAAGCATTTGCGCCCCTGGGTATTGGCCAGTTCTCCCCCTTTGGCCAGGTACTGGTCAATGGGTTCGGAAGCGCAGCGGAAGCCGACTCTTCCTTCAGCGGTCTGGAAGGGTTCGCGCAGATAACCCAGATCGCACACCCGCGTGCGAGCCTGGTAAACCTCGGCTTCCGATAACGTGCCCTCCACCTCCGCTACCTTGAACGGGAAGCCGGTGGGCGAGGCTTTGGGGTCGGTAAAGACTCTGACCTCCCCCCTGGCGGCTCGCTCGAGAACTCCCCGCTTGAGGTCGGCCTCGAAGCCCGACTCCTGGCTGTAGGCAAACAGCGTTCCCACCTGGATGCCTGCCGCACCCTGGGTCATCGCTCTTTCCAGGGCCTCGGGCGAGCCGGTTCCACCCGCCAGCCAGAAAGGCAGACCCAGGGCCTTGATCTGCTCCAGATCTACCACATCCCGCTCGCCATACACGGGCTGCCCACGCTCGTCAAAAACCGGTGCCCCGCGAGGGGGGGCGTTGTGCCCGCCTGCGGTGGGGCCTTCGATCACAAAGCCTTGAATGGTTCCCGTTACCTTGCGAGCCAACAGGGTGGCCAGTGAGTTGGAAGCAATGATGGGCAAAAAGCTGGGACGCTTCAGGGTCTGGGCCTCGTCGGCTATTTCTTGCGGATTGAACTGGAGCCGCGCTGCTTCTGTGGCCGTCCAGGCCGTCACATCAATCTTGAGTGAGGCGGTCTCACCGGCGGCCAGTTTGTCGAGCGCCTCGGGGATCTCACGGGGGATTCCCGCTCCCATCAACACATAATCCACCCCAGCCAGCATGGCCCCATAGAGCGTGCCCAGGGTGGGGATTTGTAGCTTGGTCAGGAGGTTGACCCCAATCAGCCCGGAATGCCCCTCCTTAGCCAGAAACACCTCCACATAACCCCCCAGCACATACATGATTTGCGAGGCGGTATCGCCCAAACGGCTGGGCATCGGGATTCTTTTGTAGGGCTGATCATGACGACCATCGGGTTGGAAATATTTGTCCAGCACAGGCTTGACCCATTGTTGGAAGGGGAAGGCAGCCAGTGCCCGGCGCACCAACCCACCGGGGTCGCCATCCTGCAATCGCCGCACCATCACGGTATCCATGGCGGTTCCAGAAACAACCCCCAGTTGCCCCAACAATGAAACCGTTTTGGCCAGACGCCAGTTGGAAACAGACACGCCCATACCGCCTTGGATGATGCGCGGTAGGGCTACACTAGAAAGACTTTGCACTTGGATAAACCTCCCAGAAAAAACCAGCGAGACTAAGCGACGCTCGATTGTACGGGGTGAAAGGATTAAAACCTCGAGATAAATGTCCAATTGCCCTGCAGTTTGTACCCAGTACAGAAGAACGGGTCTCAACCTGGCCTCACTCCCAGACCCCTTACCGGATGGTGCAGACGAACATCTTCTCCCAAAAATATCTGCCAGAACGAGGTAAACTGCTGACACAGAAAAGGGTAGCCCCTTGAACCATGTGGATCCGTTGTTTAGCACCAGTCAGGAAGGACACCTTTGTGGGACTCGCGCTAATGTGTGACTGGATTTTATGCCCATGAGCCTTGCGGAAATCCACGTCCAAATCACGGCCTGCCGCCGGTGCCCCCGGCTGGTGGAGTGGCGCGAACACGTTGGGCAAGAAAAACGCGCCGCCTACCGTGACTGCGAATACTGGGCCAGACCCGTGCCGGGCTTTGGCGACCCTGGCGCCCGGGTTTTGATTTTCGGGCTGGCCCCCGGCGCTCACGGCTCCAACCGTACCGGGCGGCCGTTTACCGGCGATGCCTCCGGCGATTTTTTGTACCCGGCGCTCTACCGCGCTGGGTTCTCAAATCAACCCCACGCAGTCCACCGGCTGGATGGTTTGGAGCTGAAACACGTCTATATCACCGCCTCGGTGCGCTGTGCCCCACCCGGTAATAAACCCACCCCGGTCGAAATCGGTACATGTGCCAATTGGACCCGGCAAGAACTGGCTTTTCTGAGTCACATCAAGGTCTACCTGGCCCTGGGTAAAATTGCCCACGACGCAATTTTGGATTATCACGGTCTGCGCAAATCGGCCTATCCCTTTGCACATGGAAGCGAGTACCTCGTTGGAAAGGGGATTCTACTGAGTTCATACCACGTCAGCCGCCAGAACACCAGTACTGGGAAACTGACGGTAGCGATGTTTGATGCGATTCTCGAGCGGGCGAAAATACTGGCCACTAGCCAGTAGCCTGCAATCAATGGAGCCATGCCGAGAGCAAGAGCGCTCCCGGCATGACTGGTCTTTAGCTACCGGCGATCAGCTACTGGCCCGTTTGCTGTACAGAAAGTCGTAGAGCAAAGCAGCCAGCCCTGCGCCCACCAGCGGGCCTGCCCAGTAGACCCAGTGGGCGGCCCACTCGCCCCCGATAATGGCTGGGCCGAGAACACGGGCAGGGTTCATGGCTGCCCCAGAAACAGCGCCCCCAGCCAGGATGTCCATGGTGATGGCCAGACCAATGGCCAGCCCAGCAAAGTTATAGTTGTTGAAGACTGCCGATCCAAAAATCACCGATACCAGGAAGAAGGTCAGGAAAATTTCCATCATCAAAGCCTGGATGGCGGTGTGGTTGGCTCCAGGGGTCGGGGTTCCGTCGGCTACAGCGGTTCCACTATAGATAGCGCCGATGAAGAAAGCGGCTACCAGCCCTCCCAGCAGTTGGGCCACCCAGTAGCTCACCGCGCCCACCGGAGTAATGCGCCCGGTGATGAGCATACCAAAGGTCACGGCGGGGTTGAAATGGCCCCCCGAGATGGCTCCCAGGGCCACTACCGAAAGGCCGATCGCCAAACCGTGGGCCAGGGCAATCACCATCAGATCGCCCCCCTGGGTGGCCGCGATGGCCCCAATTCCCACAAAGCACAAGGTAAAAACTCCCAGAAACTCTGCGATTAGAGCGCGTATATTCATTATTTCCTCCCGCCCATACGTTACCCCAGGCTCCTGCATTTACACAAACGTTTCCCAGGCTCTGGCATTTACAAAAAACGTTACCGCAGCCCCAGGGTTCCTACAAATGGCTGGATCTGATACAAAGACTTCCCAAAAATGCGTAGGATAACTACGTGTGGCTGCGTCTAAAGCGATTGTATAAGGCCTTCGCCCTGTCCCAGGCCGAGCCGGACGATGCCTGGGCGTTGGCAGAACTCAGCATTGACGAGGCCCACCTATACAAAGCGATGGACGTTCGGGATCGAGAGCATGCGGTTGAGGTGGCCAGGCGACTGCTGGAACGCTATCCCGATGCCCCCAGCTTTGCGGTGCGAGCAGCCCTACTTCATGACAGCGGCAAAGCCCTGCGGCCCTACCGGCCTCTAGAACGCATTCTGAGCGGACTTTTGAGCCTGGATGTGCCGATCGAGCCGCTGGAAAAAGGGCTGCGGGGGGCCTGGCAAATTCGCCACCACCACCCCCAGTATGCGGCCATGCGCATTCTCGACCCCCAGGTAGCCCAGATTGTACGGGAGCACCACCAGCCAGAGAGCCTCTGGGCCCAGCGGTTGCACGAGGTGGACGAGGAGTTCTGATACCGGCTCTGCCCGGGAGGGACGGCAGATGTACCACTCCCTTGCCGCGCCAAGGCTTTATTTCAAAAGTGGAATTGGACTCTCGAGCACGTACAAAACTACCGACGTGACTTTCTAAAGCCAGTTTCAGAAGCGTTCGGTCACGCTCTTCATCTGCAAAAAATTGAGCAGATAATCCGGCCCCCCGGCCTTGGTATCGGTGCCCGAAAGGTTGAAGCCGCCAAAAGGCTGTACCCCTACCAGCGCGCCGGTAATCTTGCGGTTAAGGTAGAGGTTGCCCACATGAAACCCACGGCGGGCCCGTTCCAGGCGTTCGCGTTGGCGCGAGAAAACCCCGCCCGTCAGACCAAAGCGCGTACCGTTGGCAACCTCGAGCGCGGCCTCAAAGTCGGGTACGCGGATGACCGAGAGCAATGGGCCAAAAATTTCTTCCTGGGCGATGCGGGCATCTGGCGAGATCTGGTCGAAAATAGTGGGTGAGATGAAGAAGCCACCGCCCTCGAGCCTGCGCCCCCCCAGGGCCAGCCTGCCCTCTTGCTGTCCGACCTCGATATAGGATAAGACCGTTTTTTCCTGCGCTGCACTGGCCACCGGCCCCATGTCGGGGTTTTCCTCGGCAGGCCCCACAATCAGGCTTTCGACGCGATCCAGAACCTGCTCCATCAGTGGGTCGTGTACCCCGTCTACCACGATCAGCCTCGAGGCTGCCGAGCATTTCTGCCCCTGGAAGCCAAAAGCGCTCTGCACGGTGGCCTGGGCTGCGGCAGCGAGGTCGGCGGTCTCGTCCACGATCAGGCCATCCTTGCCACCGAGCTCGAGGAAAACCCGCTTGAGCCAGATCTGCCCGGGCGAAAGTTTGGCCGCGCTCTCGTTGATCCGAAGCCCCACCTCGAGCGAGCCGGTAAAGTTGATGAAGCGGGTGCGGGGGTGCTGTACCAGATAGGCCCCAATTTCGCTGCCCGACCCTGGCAAAAAGTTGGCAACCCCGGGTGGAAGACCGGCTTCTTCCAGAATCTCAAAAAGCTTGGCCGCAATCACCACCGTGTCTTCGGCAGGCTTGGAAACCACGCAGTTCCCCACCGCGACGGGGGCAACGGTCATGCCGGCCAGAATTGCCAGCGGGAAGTTCCAGGGGGCGATCACCACCCCCACCCCCAGCGGGATATAGAAAGCCTCGTTATCCTCGCCCGGATAGGGAACCACTGGGGCGCCGTCTTTGTATTTAAGGGCCGTGATGGCGTAGTAGCGAATGAAGTCTATGGCCTCGGCCACGTCGGCGGCAGCCTCGACCCAGTTTTTACCGATCTCGTAGACCAGCCAGGCCTCGAGCTCGCGCTGGCGACGTTTCATGATCTGGGCTGCCTTCAGCAAAACCCGGCTACGATGCTCCTGGGGCCAGTCGCGCCAGCTCTTGAAGGCTCGCCAGGCCGCGTCCAGCGCAGCATCGGCCTCGGCGATACCGGCCTTGGCGCTCACGCCAATCACCTCCGAGGGGTTGGAAGGGTTGGTGGAGGTAACCGTGGCCTGGGTATGGACTTTCTCACCCCCGATGACGAGGGGATAGTGGCGACCAAACTGGGCACGCACCTCAGCCAGGGCCTTGCGCATGGCCTCAAAGGCTTCGGGGCTCTGGAAGGTTTCGATGTGTTCGGGGCGGTAGGGTTCGGGGGTCATATAGCTCCTTTCGGTGATGGTTAAGGGTCGGGGGTTAAGGGTCGAGAGCAACACCGCTCACCACATGTCCAGCCCGCTCGAGGGCCGCCATAGCTCGATCTAAATCGTGGGCTTTGACCAACACGTAATCGGTATTGTAAGTCGAAACCGCAAAGATGCCGACCCCGGCTCTGGCTAACGGATTCAGCACCGAAGCCAGAATGCCAGGGAGGCCAAAGTCGAACCGGCCTACCCAACGGATGCAGCGCCAGCCGCGCTCGGCCTTGATCTCGGGAGGTACGCGGTTCTGATGGCAGACCACGCTCACTTCTTCCTCGCTACGGCTGATGCGCAAAAAGCCCTCGCCCATCGCCCAGGCTGGAATGAGGCTGGAAGCCTCGAGCTGGCAGATGGCATACTGGTCTTCCAAAAGGTGCAGATCAGGTTTCGGTGCCATGGTTATCCCTGAATCAAACTACGGGCTACAAAGAGCAGGTTCTCGGGCCGCTCGGCAATTCGGCGCGAAAAATAGGGATACCAGTCGGTGCCATATGGCACATACGCCCGCACCGTATAGCCCTCGGCGGCCAGTTTTTTTTGTTCGTCGCGGCGCACCCCGTAGAGCAACTGGAACTCGAAGCGATCCCGTCCGATGCCTTTCTCGGCAGTCCACCGCTTCATCTCCTCGAGGATGTAGGGATCGTGGCTGGCAATGGCCGTGTAGAGGCCGTTTTCCAGGGCTTTCTTGCACAGCACCACAAACTGCGCATCCACCATACGCTTGTCCTGAAAAGCCACTTCGGCAGGTTCCTTATAGGCTCCCTTGACGATGCGCACCGGCGTTTTGAGCGGCAACAGGTTTTGCAGGTCTTGCTCGGTGCGTTTGAGGTAGCTTTGCAACACCACCCCGGTGTGGTCGAAACCAGCCTCGTGCAGCCGCCGGTAGACGCGCAGGGTGGCATCCACCCGGGGGCTATCTTCCATGTCAATGCGCACAAAGCAATCCACCTTCCGTGCCTCGGCCAGAATCTCAACCATCAATGAATAAGCCAGGTCTTCGGAGAGGTCGAGGCCCAGCTGAGTAAGCTTGAGGGCGATATATTTGGGATAAGGCCGGGCCCCAAACTCCTGCACCAGCCGGACGATCTCGGTTTTGAACTGCTGGGCCTGGGCCTCGGAAGTGACCATCTCACCCAACAAATCGAGAATGGCATGTACCTTGTCACGCTCGAGCGTCTCGACCACCCGCAGGGCTTCCTCCAGGGTATCGCCTGCAATAAAGCGACGGGCAAAATTACGGCCACGGGTAAGTACCAGGTTTTTGATGCCAGGATTCTGGGCAATCGCCAGCACAAACGAGCGGTAGCGCTGATTCAGATCCATGGGTATTCCTCCACACGCTGGTTCAAATCTATCGTATTCGTCTGCGCGTCAGTTCAAGTCCAGGCCTGTTCCAGGCTACTGGTTACCAGATCGCGAAAATAGCGCACATGCTCCCGGGCCGCCTGAGCCGCTTTTTCGGGGTCGCGGGCTTTGAGGGCCTTGATGATGTTGTGGTGTTGCTGACGGGTCTTGGGGTGTTGGGAGAGGGTACGCTGGAAGGAGCGAATGAGCGTTAGGCTCGAGCGCAAATCGGCATAAATACGGGCCAGGGTTTTGTTGTGGGCTGCCTCGACCAGGGCCGTATGGAAATCGAAATCTACTTGCATCTGTCGGGTGTAGTCATCTGCTGGCAGAGCATCCAGCACCAGGAGCTGTTTTTCCAGCGCGCTCAGTTCAGCCGTCCCGGCATTCCGGGCGGCCAGGGAGGCGGCTTCGGCTTCCAACAAGGCCCGCACATCGTAGACCTCGCGCACCTCCGCTGCCGAGAGAATGCGCACCCTCGCCCCTCTGCCAGGCGACAGCTCCACCAGGCCCTCTTGGGATAGCCGTTGCAAGGCTTCCCGCACCGGGGTGCGGCTAATGCCGAGTTGCTCGGCCAGCCCCGGCTCGGAAATGCGCGAACCCGGCGGCAAGGAACCCGCCAGAATCGAACCCCGCAAATGCGCATAGGCAGCCTCCCGCACCGAGTGGGGTCGTCGGAAGTCGCTCATAGTGTGTATACAGTATACATATTGATCCAAGTCCAGGTCAAACCCCACCGCAGAACCGTGTGAGGGTCGTCCCGGCACTTCCGCTGGTGTCAGGATAGCAGCCTGCGCAGCTCCTCTACCTGATCGGTCTTTTCCCAGGGAAATCCATCGCGCCCGAAGTGCCCATAGGCCGAGGTAGCAGTGTAGATAGGCCGCATCAAGTTCAGGTTTTCGATGATAGCTCTGGGGCGTGCATCGAAGATCTTCTGGGTGATCCTGGTGAGGTGCTCGTCGGAAATTGCACCGGTTCCAAACGTTTCGACCCGCATCCCCACCGGACGCGCTTTGCCAATCGCGTAGGCCAGCTCAACCAGGGCCCGTTTGGCCAGGCCAGCAGCCACAATATTCTTGGCAATGTAGCGGGCATAATAGGCCGCCGAGCGGTCTACCTTGGTGGGGTCTTTACCGCTGAAAGCCCCCCCTCCGTGGGGAACTGCGCCGCCATAGGTGTCCACAATAATTTTACGTCCGGTAAGGCCGGTATCGCCATGGGGCCCCCCGATTACAAATTTGCCGGCGGGGTTGACCAGATACAGAGTATCCTCGCT
This sequence comes from uncultured Meiothermus sp., assembly GCF_937863175.1. Taxonomy (GTDB): domain Bacteria; phylum Deinococcota; class Deinococci; order Deinococcales; family Thermaceae; genus Meiothermus. The sequence continues at coordinate 16,449 of NZ_CALMCQ010000041.1, forward strand.
TAGATACTGTGCCGGAATGGCTTGCTCAATAACCCTGGTACGAACATCATGGCCAATCTGGTCTGCCGCAACCTCTTCGGAGTGCTGGGTAGAGACCAGGGCGGTACCCACATACAGCGGATTCTGGCCTTCATACACCACCGTCACCTGGGCTTTACCATCGGGTCTCAAATAGGGAATTTCTCCGGTTTTACGTGCCTCGGCCAGACGGCGGGTCATACGATGGGCCAGCCAGATGGGTGGGGGCATCAACTCGGGCGTTTCGTCGCAGGCATAGCCAAACATCAGGCCCTGGTCGCCAGCACCCACCTGGTCGAAAGGGTCGCTCGAGCCCAGAACTCGAGCCTCGTAAGCCAGATTGACCCCGGCTGCAATGTCGGGTGACTGCTCGTCTATGGCCGTGAGCACCGCACAGGTGTCGCCATCAAAGCCGTACTTGGCACGGGTATAGCCCACCTCGAGGACGGTCTGGCGCACCAGGCGGGGAATGTCCACATAACTCTCGGTGGTAATCTCCCCTGCGACCATCACCAGGCCAGTCGTCACCAGGGTCTCGCAGGCCACCCTGGCCCTGGCATCCTCAGTCAGAATCGCATCCAGCACCGCGTCGGAAATGCGGTCTGCTAGCTTGTCGGGGTGCCCTTCCGTCACCGATTCTGAAGTTACCAGTCGCTGCAACTTTGTCCTCCCGCGCCGCACAGTAAAGCTGCGTCAGCCGACAAAGTATAGCACCCCCGGGCCGATTTCGTTTCACAAAACTCGAACGCGGTTTATCGCATCGCAAGCAGCAGATGAGGGCTACCCCGGCCCTCTTTTCACAACCCCTTTCTGGTTCGAACCTGGTAGCTGATCAGGGCAATAAACTCCTGCACCACCTGGAGATCGAGGGTATCGCCCGCCTGCTTGCGCAACTCGCGCAGGGCATCCTGCTGGCTCCAGGCCGCTTTGTAGGGGCGCGACTGGAGGAGGGCATCAAACACATCCACCACCGCGAAGAGGCGGGCCTCGAGGGGAATCTCGTCGCGGGTCAGGCCAAAGGGATAGCCGGATCCATCCACCCGCTCGTGGTGATAGCGCACGATGTTTCGAGCCGTCTGGGACAAGAAGCCCAGGTTTTCCAGCATGCCAAATCCAATATTGCAGTGGCTTTGCATGATGCGCCACTCGGCATCGGTGAGGGTGCCGGGTTTGAGCAGAATCGAGTCCGGGATCGCCAGCTTACCCAGGTCGTGCAGGTAGGCCCCCATGCGCAGCCCCTCGAGGTCGGCAAAGCCCAGGCGCTGCCCCAGGGCTTCGGTCAGGGCCACCACCCGGTCGGTGTGGCCTTTGGTCTCGAGGTCCCGTAGCTCCAGGCCCAAACCCAGCGAGCGCAGCGCATCTTCGCGGGTGCGGGTGATTTCTTCAAGATGTCGGACACGCTCCCAGGCTCGTTCCAACCGCCGCGCGACCGACTCGAGCAGCGAAATGTTTTCTTCTGAAACGGCAACCTTGTGCTTGAAGCTCGCCAGGGTCAGGGCCCCGTAGGGCTGGCCCCTAACCTGCAGTGGGGTGGTAATGGCAGTACGCAGCGCCAGATCCTTGAGCCTGGGCCAGGCTCCTTCCCAGGTCTGATAGTCTTCCAGCATCTGGGTCTGGCCGGTTGCCAGGGCCTTACCCATAAAGCCCTCCCCCATTCGCACCGGCAGGTTGTGGAGGTGGACCAGGCGTTCACCCATTTCGGATCGCCCGTGCCGTACCTGAAGTTCCAGATGACCACTCTGAGGGTCTTCGCTGTCGGGCCGGAAACCAAACACTCCCCCTGCGTGCAACCCGGTAAGCCCCAGCAGGATTTCGATGGCCCGCCGGGCCATGTTCTGCGGGTCGTCCAGCACCTCCAGGTCGGCGGACATCTGAACCAGCGCCCGGTAGTTGTCGGTCTGCTGGTAGGCCTGCTCGAGGGCTCGCAGCCGCGAAAGCATCACCCCAGCCACTTTAGCCAGAGCCTCCAGCGCATAGCGATCCTGGAGTTGTATCTCACCCCCTGCTCCGGCAGTATCCACCGAGAGCACCCCCACCGTTCGCCCCTCTGGATCGCCCAGCGGCACCCCCAGATAGGCCGCCTTAACCCGGTCGCCCGAGGTGAAAACTGCGCCGGTTTCTGGGGAAGCATCGGGCACATACAAGTAACTGCCTTGTCCCAGCACCTGCCAGGCCAGACCCTCGCCCCGCGCATGCCGGGTGCCTGCGGCCTGCTCCGCAGCATGGCCTGCTGCCGCCACCACCTCGAGCACGTCGTCTTTAGGGCGATAGAGCGTGACCAGGCTGGTCGAAGCCCTGGTCTGCTCCAAAGCTTCTTGCACAATCCGTTGCAATAGCTCTTCGGTGGTTTGTGCAGCGGTCAGACGCTGGCTGGTGTGGGTCAGGGTTTGCAGGCGGGCCAGCTCGCGCTCCTGGGCAGCCTGGGCTTCCAACCGGGCCAACACCTGTCCGACCCCCCGGCCAAAGGATTCCAGCACTGCTGCATCCTCCGGCTCAAACGCGGCCAGCGAACAGGCAATCACCACCCCAAAGCCCTCGCCATGCGCATCCTGGACGGGCACCAGCGCGGCGTATTCTTCGGGATCATCGTCAAAGCCGGGCGATACGTAAAGGCGGGGA
>NZ_CALMCQ010000042.1 GCF_937863175.1 uncultured Meiothermus sp.
GCGTTCACCCTGAGCCAGGATCAAACTCTCCATAAGTGTTCGCCGCGAGCGGCGAGACTTTGAGTCTGAGCTGCTAAGCTCAAAAGTTTTGACGTGGTAAAAAACCACGTTGTGGTCGTATTTATTTCCTAACCTGTGCTGTCAAGATTCTCGCTTCACCGTTCGGCGACGCAAAGAAAAGAGTATCAAATGCTTGTGGCTCTGTCAATAGGAGGGAACTACCGACACGTGAAAAAATGTGGGTGAAGTAGCCCCCCTTAACGGGAGAAGCGGGGAGGGGTGTGAGTGGAAGGCGAACAATCCTCTGTCTGGAAACGCGAAGACACGAGGCTATCGCCCCGAACCCCCACCCTTCCCTGCCCTTCAAGGGGGAGGAGCCAAACCAATTCTCGAGTATGATTCACGAGGTTCAGGGGAGTACTGGTGGGACGCGCTCTGGTTAGTATTAACAGCATGGACCTGCTGGTGGTGGTTCCGCATCCCGATGATGAAGTGTTTGGTGCTGGAGGGACGCTCATTCAATATGCCGACTGGGGCCTGGAGACCGGGGTGATAACCCTGACCAAAGGGGAGGCGGGGCGAACCCTGGGCCTGTGTGCACCCGAGGAGCTGGGGGATTTTCGTGCGCGGGAGTTAAGGCGTGCAGTGGAGATCCTCAAAGTGGGCCATTTTGAACTCCACGAGTTCCCCAACGGTCTGCCCAATGAAAGCGTGGAGGGGGAGGCTCGAGGGGAAGGTTTTACAACTCCCAACGGGGTGGCCGATCATCCTGAAATTGTGGATTTGCTGTTGTGGCGCCTCGAGGTGCTGCGCCCCAGGGCCATCATCACTTTTGCACCCAACGGCTCCAACCGCCACCCCGACCATGTGGCCACCCATCGGTTTGTGGTTGAAGCAGTTAGAAAATCGGAGCGGAGGATCAAACTGTTCTACTATGCTGCTCCCAAACCCCAACCGGAGTATGTGGAAGGCTGGTTGCCGCCCAACCATGTACGGCATTTGCCGATGGAGGTCTTGCTGCAAAAACTGCGTGCCATGGCCCAGCACCGTACCCAGGCGCTCTCGGTGCTGAACTTTATGAATCGCTTTGGCGAAAGACTGGCCAGCGAGACCTTCCACCTGGTCGGCTACGAGGGGCCAATTCAGTATGAGCTACTCTGGGATGCCAGACCGTAGACTGTTGGCTTGAGTGCCCCAGCCTCAACCGGCAAAACTACTCGAGACCGGACGCCAGTGATGCGACAAGCTTGCATTCACCTCCACACTGCCCAGGGGGTTCCGGATCTCCCCCGGCTTGACGGGTGAGGCCAGCAAAAGAGCCCCCTGGGAGATCACTTGGGAGTACAGGATTGAAAGACATTTGCTGTAAGCCCAGGAGCGGAGGTTGGGTTTGAGCCGGGTTTCTGCAACGGCTCAGGCAACCCGGTTATTATGGGGATCCATCCGCAATCCGCAAGAACCTTGCATTCTGGGACAGCATGGCCCAAACTAGAGGGGTAGTGGTACACTTCGCTTCCGTTCAAGGCTGGTGGTGGCCTGGCTAGTCCCGGGGCGGTAGTGGTCGGTACTCCTGGGGCTTTTTCTCAGGGGTTTTTTTGTTTCACTTTTTGAAGGAGAAGATAATGAGAGTGGCGGATCAGACAAAGCGCACCATCCCGGTCAGGAAGACCTTGCTGGCCGACCTCGAGACCCCCGTCTCGGCCTACCTCAAGCTCTCCGAAAAGACCAGCCCCAGTTTTCTGCTCGAGTCGGTGGAGGGGGGCAGGGCCTGGGCCAGGTGGAGCTTTGTGGGGGTAGGGGCCCGCAACGTGTGGCGGCTGAAGGAAGGGGTCTTTACCCTGAATGGGCAAGCCCGAAAGACCGCCGACCCGCTCCGCACGCTCTACCAGGCCATCCACCGGCCCATCCGGCCCGACCCCGATCTGCCCATTTTTTGGGGTGGCGCGGTAGGGTATGCCGCTTACGACCTGATCCGCTGCTACGAGAGACTTCCTAGCCTTAAGCCCGATCTGCTAAACATTCCCGACCTGCTGTTTGTCGAGCCCGAGGTGGTGGTGGTCTTCGACCAGTTCAAGCAACAGATGCACATCGTGGCCCCGGCGGCGGAGAGTGAAAAAGCCGAGGCTTTAGAGCGCATCGCCTGGGCTGAGAAGAAGCTCAATGGCCCGCTGCCGGGCGTACCGGGCGAAAGGGCTGGACGGCGCATGGAATTCACCCAGAACCTTTCCCAGGCCCAGTACGAGGGCATGGTGGAACAGGCCCTCGAGTACATCCGTGCCGGAGACATCTTCCAGGTGGTTCCGTCCCTGCGGATCTCGGCCCCGCTCAACACACATCCTTTTGCTGTCTACCGGGCCCTACGCTCGGTGAACCCCAGCCCCTACATGGGCTTCCTCGACCTCGGCGAGGTGACGCTGGTCTCGAGCAGCCCCGAAAGCCTGCTGCGCTCAGACGGACGCAAGGTGGTGACCAGGCCCATTGCCGGAACCCGCCGGCGCGGGCAGGATGCGTCCCAGGACCGCGCCCTGGCCGAAGAACTGCTCTCCGACGAAAAAGAGCGGGCCGAGCATGTGATGCTGGTAGACCTTTCCCGCAACGATCTGGGCCGGGTCTGCCGCTATGGCAGCGTGCGCCCCAGCCAGCTAATGGCGGTAGAGAACTACTCCCATGTGATGCACATTGTCTCTACGGTAGAAGGCGAGCTGCACGAGGATAAAACCCCCCTCGATGCGCTGGCCGCCGTGCTTCCCATGGGAACCGTCTCGGGAGCCCCCAAGATTCGGGCTATGGAAATTATAGAAGAACTCGAGCCCTCCCGCCGGGGGGCTTATGGTGGAAGCTTTGGCTACCTGGCCTACGACGGGCACATGGACGTGGCCCTGACGCTACGTACCATTGTGATAGCCAACGAGCAGATTCACATCCAGGCCGGGGCGGGCGTGGTCTACGACTCCAACCCCACCTCGGAGTACCAGGAGTGCCTTAGCAAGGCCCAGGCCATGCTCAAGGCGGTGCGGCTGGCGGAGGAGGGGCTGTGAAGAAGACTATCCTGACTGGAATTCGCCCTTCTGGACGCCTGCACATAGGACACTACTTCGGGATGCTCCAGCAAACCGCCGAACTACAGAAAGAGTTTGATACTTTCGTTATGATCGCCGACGTGCAGGCTCTCACCGATAACTTTCACCAGCCGCAAAAAGTGCGCGAGAGCGTGCTTGAGGTAGCCTACGACGCCATTGCTTCGGGCATAGACCCACAAAAATCCACCTTGTTTATTCAGTCGCTCATCCCGGAGATAGCCGAGCTTACGCTCTATTTTGGCAATCTGGTTACAATTTCGCGTTTGCAGCAGAACCCGACGGTCAAGACCGAGGTGGCCCAAAAACGCGATCTGTTTGGGCAGTCGGTCACCTGGGGTTTTCTGGGCTACCCCATTTCCCAAGCGGCAGACATCACCATCTTCGACGCAGACCTGGTTCCCGTGGGCGACGATCAGCTGCCGCAGGTGGAGCAGACCCGTGAAATCGTTCGAAAGTTCAACCAAATCTATGGCCAGACTTTGAAAGAACCGCAAGCCAGGGTCATCGAGCGTGCGCGGACACGAGGCCTGGACGGCAACGTTAAGATGAGCAAGAGCCTGAACAATGCGCTGTTCTTGTCGGACGATGCTGAAACAGTTACACGGAAAATCGGCAACGCCCTGACCGACCCCCTCAAGCTGCGACTGGGCGATGCGGGGCGGCCTGAGGTGTGTACGGTGTTCGAGCACCACAACTTGTTCAATCGGGCTAACCTAACGACTGTCGCTGCCGAGTGCCGTACTGGTGCTCGAGGCTGCGTGGCCTGTAAAGGCGAGCTTTCCCTCGAGGCCAATGCTTTTCTAGAGCCAGTCCGCCAGCGCCGCCTCGCACTCGAAGCCAATCGGCAGGAGATTCTTGAGCTATTGCAGGAGGGCACTCGTAAGGCTCGAGCGGTTGCAAGAGCAACTTTGCAGCGGGTAAAGGCAAAGATGTATCTGGATTACTCAGGAGGAGCGGTATGAGCAGCCTCGAGGAGATCCGTCTGCAAGTCAATGCCATAGATGCCCGGATCGTGGTCTTGCTGGCCCAACGGGCGCGGCTGGCGAAGGATGCAGCCCGGTTCAAGCAAAGCCGGGCGCAGATAGAGGCCAAAGACCGCCAGGAACAGATCATCCAGCATGTGCGGTATCTGGCCGAACACCAGGGCCTATCGCCCAATATAGCCGAACGAATCTACCGTACCATCCTGGCCGAGACGGTGGCGCTGGAAAAGCGGGAGGCAGGACTGTGAAACGCCTCCTGGTGGTTGACAACTACGACTCCTTCACCTACAACCTGGTGCAGTACCTGGGCGAACTTGGAGCCGAGGTCACGGTATGGCGCAACGACCAGTTTGGCCTCGAGGACATCCAAAGCTTCGGTCCGGATGGCATCGTGGTGAGCCCTGGGCCCTGCACCCCCAGGGAGGCGGGCCTTTCGGTTCCCCTGATTCAAAAGTATGCGCCCAGGTACCCCATTCTGGGCGTATGCTTAGGGCATCAGAGCATTGGCGAAGCCTTTGGGGCCAGGGTGCTGCGGCACAAGGTGATCGTGCATGGCAAGACCAGCCTCATCTCGCACGACGGTTCGGGGGTATTTGCGGGTATTCCGACGCCCTTCACCGCCACCCGCTACCACTCGCTGGTGGTGGAAGACCTGCCGGAGGAGCTAGAAGTCAACGCCTGGCTCGACGAGGCCGGGGGCCGCACCGTGATGGGCCTGCGCCACCGCCACTACCCCACCCACGGCGTGCAGTTTCACCCCGAGTCGGTTCTGACCGAGGGAGGCATGCGGATACTGAAGAATTTCCTGGAGATGTGCCGGTAGGCGTTTTTGCGAGCAACCTTCCGCTATAAGCTATCCACCATGATTTCGGTAATTGTTCCTACCCACAACCGCCGCGAACTGCTCGAGAAAAAACTGCGCGCTTTAGAGGCCCAGCAGGGCGATTTTGAGGTGATCGTGGTGGCCGATGGCTGCACCGACGATACCCAGCCATTCTTACGTGACTATCACCCAGGCTACGCCTTGCAGGTGCTGGAGACCGGCGATGGCTATGGCCGGGGCAGCGGGGCGGCGAATGCCCGCAACCAGGGGGCCAGGGCTGCCAGGGGCGACATTTTGCTCTTTTCCGACGATGATGTCATTCCTCTTCCAGGCTGGATCGCGGCACACCAGAAGGCCCATACGCAGCCCCGCACAGTTGTGGTAGGGCGATTGAAGCTCCCTCCCGAACTGCGCGGCACCGGGGCCGCCGAGCTGGCGGGGCCTAGGGTCTACTGGTGGCATGTGACCGGCAACAACACCTCGATGCCCAGAGCACTGTTCGACGAAGTGGGTGGCTATGACCCGGCCTTCAGCGCCTACGGCGGCGAGGACTCCGATCTGGGCTACCGGCTGATGAAGGCCGGGATGCGGCTGGTCTTTGTGCCGGACGCGGTGGCCGTTCACGAGGCCCTCGAGCACCGCACCAGGGCCATGCAAAAGGCGCGGCAGGCGGGCGCGGCCCACGTACAGGTCTGGAAGAAGCACGGCGACTCCCGCATCGCCTGGGCCCTGGGTGTAAACCCCACCCTGTTGGCGGTAAAGATGGCCCTACTGCCCAGCCTGAAGGGGCTGCTGGGAAGCAGGGGCGAGTACGAGCTGGCCTTCTGCTGGGGGGCCTGGGAGGCGCTGGAGGCCAGCAAGAACGTTCGAACATGATGGATTTCAGCGTTGTAATTCCCACCCATAACCGGGCCGAGCTGGTAGCCCGGACGGTGGCAGCATTTCTGGCGCAGGGGGATGCAGACTTTGAGCTGATCGTGGTGGACGATGGTTCTACCGACAACACGACCCGGAGGCTGCAACAAGTCAACGATGGGCGACTGCACCTTGTGCAGCAGGAGAACCGGGGCCTGGCAGCGGCGCGCAACGCAGGCTTTGCCCTGGCCCGGCGGCAGTATGTGCTCTTCAACGACGACGACATTATCCCGGAGCCAGGTTTTCTGGGGGCTCACCTCGAGTTGCACCGCCGATTTGCACATATTGCCGTCGTGAGTCGAACCCAGATCCCGGACTCGCTGGGACAAGACCCCTTTACCCGCTTTTGGCGGGCGCGGGCTGAGAACGGGGTGCGTGGTAAGTCCGATGCAGCCGCGCTGGATCGAGGCGGTTACTGGTTTGCCAGCCTCTCTGTGGAACGCGCCCATCTGCCTGCCGATCCCTTTGCCAGCTTTCCAGCTTATGGTTGGGAGGAACATGAATTGGGCCTGCGCCTGTGGAAACAGGGGATACGCCCCCGCCTGGCAACAAGGGCCAGGGCTGCCCATGAAGACCGCGTGAACCTTGAAGGAATGTTGACTAAATTCCGCAGCATGGGGCGCATGGCCTGGCAGTTTTACAGGATGCACCCAAGCCTCGAGGTGGCCCTCTGGACGGGCGCCAACCCTATTTCACTGATTTTCAAACGCTGGACTTACCCCTGGCCGAGGGCTGAGAAAATACTGCAAGAGCGCAACTGGGAGCAGGGCGAAGGGGCCGAGTCGGCCTACCGGTTTTTGCTCGAGGCGGCCTATACCCAGGGTTTGCTGGAAGGGCGGGGTGCATCTTGAGCGGGCCGCTGGTGTATATCCTGCTCCTCAACTACCGGGCCTGGCAGGATACGGTGTTGTGCCTGGGGGCGCTGGAGAGGCTCGAGTATGCCAACCGCCGGGTACTGGTGCTGGACAATGCTTCCGATAACGACTCAGTAGCCCAGATCAGGGCGGCTTTTCCGGCGACGGAGCTGGTGCAGCTTGGGCGCAATCTGGGTTTTGCAGGAGGGAACAATGTGGGAATAAGGCAGGCCCTGGACGAAGGGGCCGAGTACATCTGGCTGCTCAACCCGGATACCTTGCCTGAGGCGCGTGCGCTTTCGGCAATGGTAGAGCTGGCCAGGCAAGACGCCCAAATAGGGGCGGTTGGCTCGGTGCTCTACGAGATGGAAAATCCTCTACAGGTGCAGGCCTGGGGTGGGGGAGAGGTGGTGTTGCACTGGGGCTTAATTCGCTTGCTGACCCATGCGCAACAAGCGGCGCGTTTGAACTATATCAGCGGGGCCAGTCTGTTGCTGCGGCGGGCAGCTCTTGAGCGTGCGGGCCTGTTAGACGAGGGGTTTTTCATGTATGGCGAGGATGCCGATATGGGCTTGCGGCTGTTAAAAACCGGGTTCAAGCTGGCTGTGGCCTCGCAGTCGCGGGTCTTGCACAGGGGTGGTACTTCCTGGCATGGCTCTAGTCTGAATGCTGACGAACAATTTGCTGCCTACAACACCCGGCTTTTTCGCAAACACGCCCCCTGGCCCTGGCTGGCGGTGGCGGGCTATGGTGGGTTCTGGCTGGCGGAGTACAGCCTGCGCCGCCGCTGGGACAAGATCAAGGCCCTTGGGCGTGGGATCGCGCGGGGCTGGAGAATGCCGATATGAACGACCCCCAGGGTTTGCCAGACCGAGCAGCGCACCCGTACCATTGGAGGCAGTGTGGATGAGTTGAGAAAAGCCCTCTTGGCCGAACCCTTATCGCGAGCCGAAGCCCATGCGCTGATGAACCGAATCATGGCCGGTGAGCTAACCCCTACTCAGACTGCGGGGGTGCTGATGACCCTGCGCACCAGGGGCGAAACCACCGAGGAAATTGCTGGATTTGCCGCTGGGATGCGCGAAGCTGCCGTGCGGGTCGAAACCCGGCGGAAGCCGCTACTGGATATCGTCGGAACCGGTGGGGTCGCGCCGGATGCCTTCAACATCTCCACCACCACCTGTTTTGTGGTCGCAGCAGGGGGCGTGCCGGTTGCCAAGCACGGCAACCGGGCGGCCTCATCCAAGTCGGGTTCGTTTGACCTGATTGAGGCCCTGGGCATCAAAATTGACATTCCCATGGCCAGGGTGGCCGAAGCCATCGAAACTCTCGAGCTGGGGTTTTTGTTTGCCCGCAGCCACCACCCCGCCATGCGCCATGTGGCCCCGGTACGGGCCGAGCTGGGGGTGCGTACCGTGTTTAACCTGCTGGGGCCACTCACCAACCCGGCTTTTGCCACGCTCAATTTGGTGGGGGTGAGCAGTCCGGCTCTGTTAGAGCCCTTTGCTAAGGTGCTGCACAGCCTGGGCTCCGAGCGAGCCCTGGTGGTTCACGGCGAGGGTGTGGATGAGCTGGTCCTGGGCCAGAACCGGGTGGCCGAGCTGCGCGATGGGCAGATCCAGTTTTATACCCTGCGCCCTGAGGAAGTGGGACTTCCTTCCGCGCCCTACGAAACCATCAAGGGTGGAACCCCGCAGGAGAACGCCCAGACCGCCAGGGCTATTCTGGGTGGGCAGGACAAGACCCCCAAACGCGATGCAGTCTCGCTCAATGCGGGCGCGGCCTTCTATCTGGCGGGCAGAACCGGTAGCATTGCCGATGGCGTCATGCTTGCCAATCAACTACTGGACAGCGGGGCGGGACTCGAGGTGCTCGAGCGCCTGGTCAGACTCACCCAGGCATGAGGAAAATTGTCCTTATTTCCAACGGGCACGGCGAGGACATTATCGGTGCGGTGCTAGCTCAGGAACTGCAGGCGCTGGACTATGCGGTACAAGCGGTGCCGCTGGTGGGTCGGGGCCTGGCCTACGAAAAGACCGGCTTTGCGGTGTTGGGGCCACGTCTGGAGATGCCCTCGGGAGGCTTCGCCCTGCAGAGCCTGGCGGCTATCTGGGCCGATTTGAAAGCGGGCTGGGTCTCGATGAGCCTGGCTCAATACCGAGCAGTGCAGGCAGCAGCCCAGGATGCAGTGGCTACGCTGGTGGTGGGAGATGTCTACGCCCTTCTGGTGGGCTGTTCTTTCAGTCGGTCACCGCTTTTTCTGATGCAGTGCCGCTCCTCGCTTCGGGCCTGGCAGAAGGAGGGCTGGAGTCGGCCTTATAGTGCCCTTGAGCGCTTCTTTATGCGCCGGGCGGTGGAGGTTTATCCCCGCGAGCTCGAGGGGGAGCACTGGCTAAAGGCCCACGGCGTGGCTCATGCACGCTACCTGGGCAACCCCATGCTGGATGCGATGGAAGGGGCGCCGCTTGAGATTGAACCCCCCTACCTGCTGCTTCTGCCGGGTTCGCGCAGCGATGCCTACGAAAGCCTGCCTAAAATGCTCGAGGTAGCTCGCTTGCTCCGATCTACCGGCCTGACCCCGGTTGTGGCCTGGGCCGGCTTGCCTTTGGCGGCTGTGCCAGGATGGAACCTGAAAGCCACGGGTGCAGACTGGGGTCTCAGCCACTGCTTCCTACACTCCGATGGTACGGAAGTGTACCTGACCCAAAAAGCCTTCAAGACGGTTTTGTTGGGGGCCGCTGCTGGCATTTCCACCAGCGGTACTGCTGCCGAACAAGCCGCAGGTTTCGGGGTGTCGCTGGTGGGGTTTCCCACCGCAGGGCCACAGTACACCCGGGCCTTCGCCGCGCAGCAAAAGCGTCTGTTGGGCGAGGCCTTGATGCTGGTGGAACCTCACCCCGAAGCCATTGCTCAGGGAGTCCGGCGGTTTTTGGCCTCGCCTGAACTCCTCAAGCAAGCTAAAGCGGCTGGACAGGCGGCCATGGGAGTACCGGGGGCCGCCCAGCGAATTGCCGAAGAGATTCATCGGCGGTTGCAGGCTAGGGGTTAGGGCCTCTGGCAATCCCCGTCTCGATATACCGCCACCAGAGCAGTAAACCCACCAAACTGGCCCAGAAAAAATAAGGCCCCACCTGCTCGGGCGCTTTCTCCAGGCTTTTGCGGAACCAGCCCCCTGGTTCCAGCCCGCTCACAAACCAAACGATACCGGCGGTCATCAGGCCATAAATAGCGTGCAGCCAATTCACGCCCCCCATAAAGAGGACGCGCACCATCAGCTCAAAAACAAAGGCCACCACTGTAACCCCGGCAGTGAACTTAAAAAAACGCAGCTGCCTGGGCGAGGGCTCTTTAGCCAACAAGGGCAAGCATATCAATACCGAAAGCCCCAGCAGCAGCAGTACCAAGATGTTCAGCAGACCGCGCAGCCCGATGATGTAGACCGGAAAGGGGATATCCATGCCAGGCAAAGTTTACCGAAGGATGGGGGGCTTGTGGATATTCAGCCGCTCCGAGGCTGCCTGGGCCAGGCCGATGAGCATGGTATCTTGCAGGGCTCTGCCCACCAGCGAGGCTCCCACCGGCTCGCCGCTCTGGCGGTAACCTGCTGGAAAATTCACCACCGGGAAGCCCGAGGTGGAGGTGGGCAAGCTCAGGCTATTGCTCACCGTAAGAAGTACATCTAGACGGTGTTCTTGCATGAACCCGAGCAGCAAATCGCTTGCCTGCTGGCGGTTTTTGGCTACCAGGGCCTGGTACTCGGTTTCGGAGAGTGGGTGCGAAAGCGAAGTCTCGAGCAAATCCTGCCCGTAGAGTGCGGCCTCGGGATGCTGGCGGTTGTATTCGATCACGTCTGATAAGCCTTGAATGGAAGCCTGGGTGGCTTGTAGGTAAAGGGACAGGCCGCGCCGCATGCCCACATGGAGTACCGGCATCATCTCGATAGAACTGTCTGGAAAGTGCACTTTTACAACCTCTGCTCCCAGGCTGTTCAGGGCCTGTGCAGCCTGTTCCAGTGCCTCCTGGTCGCCGCTGCGCTGGTTGTGTTGAACCCAGCCGACTCGAGCAGGGAAGAGGGAGCGAGGCGGAAAGGGGGGGAAGACGAAATTCTGGGCGATCCTGGTTTCAATATCGTTTGGATCATGGCCTGTGATAACCGACATCAGCAACGCCAGATCGGTGGCATTTTTAGTCATCGGGCCGGCGGTGTCCTGAGCGGCGGTGATGGGGATGATGCGGTCGCGGCTGACCAGGCCCAGCGTGGGTTTGAGGGTATAGAGGCTGTTCTGAGCGGCGGGGTAGATCAGCGAACCCGAGGTCTCGGAACCGATGCCAGCCACGGCCAGATTGGCCGCTACTGCCGAGGCAGTACCGCTGCTGCTACCCCCCACGTCGAAAGGGCCGTAGGGATTGCGGGTATGGCCGCCCAGGGTACTGTAGCCATTGACCGACTGGCTGCTCATAAAGTTGGCCCACTCCGAAAGGTTGTTCTTGCCCAGAATCACCGCCCCTGCGGCCCGCAACTTCTGGACAATAAGAGCATCCTGGTCGGCAAGATGTTCAGCCAGCACCGCTGCGCCTACCGTGGTGTGCATGGGGCCAGCGGTGGAGATGTTGTCCTTAAGACAGAGGGGGATTCCGTGCAACGAACCGCGTATTTTCCCATGCTGGCGTTCCTGATCGCAGGTGCGGGCTTCCTCGAGAGCGGCAGGATTTAACTCCAGAAAAGCCCGCAATAGATCGTTGTAGCGCCGGATGCGCCACAAATAAAACAGCGTGAGCTGCTCGGAAGAGAGCCGTCCCGCCTGCATCTCGGTCTGGAGTTGGGCGATGGTGGTCTTCTGGGTGAGGGTTTGCAGGCGCTCGAGCGTAGCCTCGTCGAGCTGGGTCAGCGCAGCCTCAAAGGCGGTGAAATCCAGTTTTTGCCGCAATGGATAGGGACGCTCAGTAGTTTGTTCGGCTACCTGGCGCACCACAAAACTCTCCCAATCGCGCTTGTTTGGAGTCAGACGTTTTTCGGCAGCTTGACTCATCACCCACCACACTACCAGTCCTTCAGCCAGCAAAGCCAGGGCAGAGATCAAACCTAACCAGCGGGATACGGCGCATAGGCTGCTTTGAGGCACCGTATTCCAGAAAACAGGTCAGGTTTGATCCGACGATAAACACACGATAGCACACCTGGTATTTCTCCGGGTTTCAGGTGAGATTGACGAACGCTATATGGCCTTTTGTGGACTGCAAAAACGTGTTTCCAAGATCAAAGGCCAGTACCCCCAATTGGGGGTACTTAGTATATGAACTCCGTCCTGTGGAAGATAAATAGACCGGCGTAAGCAACGCATTTCCTGCGTAACGCCTCGGCTTCCCAAATATCACAAGGTACTCAAGAGAACCTGGCTAACCTTGTGTTTGGGTAGCCACCCCTTTGGGACTCCTATGCAAGAACTCCTTACAAACGCTCCTGATCACTGGCCCAAAGTTCGAGTCGAGGGTCTAATTGCCAGCACTGCCCCCGAGGTCAGGGCGGCCAATCGCCTGATGTTTGCTACCACTGTTGAAGCAATTTTCCGTAAGTCGGGCATTCAGGTGCTGGAAGCCGATGTGTTGCGCCTGACCCGGGAAGGGGTTTTGGAAATTCCACTGCGGGTGCGGGCCGAGGATGGTGAGTACGACCTGTTTTTCTACCCCGTGGCCGATGAAAAAGCAGCCGCGCATTATGTCTCGGTGTACGAACTGGCCCGGAAGTGGGGGCGCATCCGTCCGATTTTTTACAGTACCGATGATCTGCTGGCAATATACCCCGAAACCCTCGAATCGGTGACCCGTCGCGATCGGTTGTACATCCAGGCCGCGCTGAGCGCGCCTAAAGGGCAGTACGCGATGTGGTGGGCCGAGCAGATGGGCGAGCAGTTTCACTACAGCTCCACCTACGATCTTTTCGACCGTATCTACCGCGAGATTAATGGTCTCGAGATGCGGGCTTTTGCCCTGGTTCTGCGTGAGCTGGGCATGATCGAAGAGGAGTATGAGTTCACTGCCTCTACCTTCTCCGATAGTACCGTGGAAATCCCGGTGGAAGGCCCCGAGGGGGTGCCCATCATCATCTCGTTTTCGCAGCATCGGGGGGTGCGCTTTCACTTTCATATGGGTCGCGCCAGTGCCGAGTACCGCGATCTGTTCTTGAACCTGTTTTTGCTGCGGGTCAGGCTCTGGCGGCGGGATGCCGACCTCGAGCAGATCAAGCGCCTCGATAGCCCCTCCTATATCTGGTGGCGCGAGCTGGGCAAGCGCCTGCGCCTGAGTACGAGCTCGAGTGAGCATGCCATCAGCGCAGTAGGTTCGGTCAAGCGATAATTTCAAGGGGCATAGCAGCTTGCTACATCCACACTGGGCAGCCTGAGGACTCCTGGGCGTTCGTTGTTGCCGCCCATGGCTTGCAGCTCAATGTCCATGGGTAGATTTGGCGGGGGTTGGGCTGGGGGATTGCGCGTGCCGTGGGTGTGGGGTTGAGGGTGTTGAGGATCATGAAAAGCTTCGCCTCGCCTGCGATCCGGGAGTTGACCCGCAGGCCGGCGGGCGGGGCGCTCAAGTCGGCAAGGTTGACTTACTTGGTCTCCCAAAGCCTGCGCGGTTTTCTGAGGATTGCAGTAAAAAACAATCCCCCTCAATTCGCCTCTATCGGAATTAGAACTGAGATCACGATTTACAGTTGTTTATAAAAGCCTTTCCAGGGCGAGCAAAAGTGCTAGCTTGTGGCCCAATTAAGGCTTTTTTATCACTTTAAGACCCTCCAAATTGTTTTCGATTAATCCATCCTGGAGCCTATTTTCGTTTACTTTTACCTCGACTGTAAGTATTATGTAAATAGCGAAATATGTTATACTACTCAAGTGAGCACTGAAATCACTGCCAACTACGACGCATCTGCCATTAAGGTTCTAAAAGGCCTGGAAGGGGTTCGCCACCGCCCCGCCATGTACATTGGCGGCACCCAGGCCGATGGGTACCACCACCTCTTCAAAGAGATTCTCGACAACTCCGTAGACGAAGCCCTGGCGGGATTTGCTACCGAGATCGTAACCACCCTCAACCGGGATGGCTCCATTACCCTCGAGGACAACGGACGCGGGGTTCCGGTGGACATCATGCCGGAGGAAAAGAAGCCAGCCGTTGAGGTAATCTATACCGTTCTGCACGCGGGAGGTAAGTTCGAAGAAGGAGCCTACAAGGTTTCGGGCGGCCTGCACGGGGTAGGGGCCAGTGTGGTTAATGCCCTGGCCGAGTACACCCGCGTGGAAGTCTTTCGCGATGGTAAACACTATCTGATCGAGTTCAGCCGTGGCGATGTCGCCAAGCCTCTGCATGTACTGGGTAATGCCCTCAAGGGCAAGCGGGGGACCCGGGTGACTTTCATGCCCGACCCCCAAATTTTCGGCAGCGAACAGAAGTTTGAGGCCACCCGCCTACGGGTGCGGCTGCGCGAGGTCTCCTTCCTGGTAGCCGGCCTAAGGCTGGTTTTCAAGGATGAAGTTCACAAGAAGGAAGAGGTTTTTTACGACAAGGGTGGGGTGGGTTCCTTCGCAAAGTATCGTGCCGATGGCGAGGAACTGCTCTACGACAGGCCGGTGCTGCTGCAAGGCCAGGTCGAGACGGTGGGGGTGGATGTGGGCCTGGTGCACACCAAGGGCTACAGCCCCAACCTGGTTAGCTTCGCCAACATGATCCCCACCGTGGATGGCGGCACCCATATCTCGGGGTTCAAGACTGCCTATACCAGGGCCATCAATGCTTATGCCAGGAAGGCCGGTCTGGTCAAGGATCTGGAACCGACCGGCGACGATCTGCTCGAAGGGGTCTCGGCAGTCATCTCCATCAAGATTCCCCAGCCACAGTTCGAGGGTCAGACCAAGGGCAAGCTTTTGAACCCCGAGGCCGGCACCGCCGTCAGCAAGATCGTCTACGAGAAGTTTTCCGAGTACCTGGAAGAGAACCCCCGCATCGCCAAAACGATCTACGAAAAAGCCCTGCGGGCTGCCCAGGCCCGTGAGGCGGCCCGCAAGGCCCGCGACCTGATCCGTCGCGCCAACCCCCTCGAGTCCGACGACCTGCCGGGCAAGCTGTCCGACTGCCAGTCCGAAGAGCCTGCCGAGACCGAGCTATTTATCGTGGAGGGAGACTCCGCAGGGGGCAGCGCCAAGGGTGGGCGTGACAGGCGCTTCCAGGCCATTCTGCCCCTGCGCGGCAAGATTTTGAACGTCGAAAAAGCCGGCCTCAACAAAGCCCTCAAAAATGCCGAAGTGCGGGCCATGGTGGCTGCAATTGGCGCAGGCATCGGGGGCAAGGACAACGAAGAAGCTCATTTCAACCTCGAACACCTGCGCTACCACAAGATCATCATCATGACCGATGCCGATGTAGACGGCTCGCACATCCGCACCCTGCTACTGACTTTTTTCTACCGTTATATGCGCCCCATTATCGAGCAGGGCTACCTCTATGTGGCCCAGCCCCCGCTCTATGGTCTTAAGGTAGGCAAGAGCAAGAACGTTGAGTATATCTTCAACGATGAGGCCCTCAAGAAAGCCCTGGCCAGTATTGGCGACAAGCCCTACGAAATCCAGCGCTTCAAGGGCCTGGGCGAGATGAATGCCGACCAACTCTGGGAGACCACCATGGATCCCACCAAGCGCGTATTGAAAAAAGTGGACATGAAGGATGCTTCCTACGCCGCACAAATCTTCGACGACCTGATGGGCTCCGATGTACAGCCTCGCCGCGAGTTTATCGAGGAGAATGCCCGCTACGCACAGATTGAAATTTAGCCTTGCAGAAGGGTTTTGTCAGGGGTAATTTCTGAAGATCAGGCGATGTTCGTCAGGATCCTGGATAGTGAATTGAAGAATACTGCTGGTTCTGCGCTCGAGCGCCTGTGATATTGGAGCTGATGCTTCCCTACATAACTTGTATAGAGCTTCGATCATTTGACCAGCTATTAGATAGATAGCATGACGGGTATGACTGCTTCTTTGAAGCCTAGTGAATGCTGGCTTTTACACCGCTGCCCATGCCGAGGAAAACAGCAACGGAAAATGGGGAGAGCCTGGGACGAAATCATTTGCGAGGCTGGGTTCAAATAACGCATATCGGGCCAGGTTCGCTGGCTGGTAGTCAGTAGCCACACCCGTATGTATGCCGAGTTCGATGGAGTGACCGACCTGCTCGGGAAACCCCTAAACAAAAAAGGCGAACCCGAAGGTTCGCCAGCGGATAAAAGTGGCTATTGCAGCCAGGTGTAACGGAAGGCCAGGTAGCTGGTGTTGGGGAAGTGCAAGAAGCCCTGCACGCGGCGGTTCATGGCCGAGTACTGGGCGGAGTGGAAGAGGAAGACCATAGGGCTGTCCTGCAAGACCAGTTCCTGCACCTGGGTGTAGATGCGCTGTCGCTCGGCCTGGCTGGCTACCCGGCGGCCCTGCTCCAGAAGCTGGGTTACGCGGTCGTTGCGGTACTTTGAGAGGTTCAGGGCCGAGGAGGGGTGGAAGGTGTTGAAGAGGTAGTCATCGGGATCAACCTGGCCCGAGGTGCCCAGCAGGGTCACATCGAACTCGCTGCGCAGGGCTTTGGGCAGGTAGACGCTCCAGTCCTCGGCCTGGATGTTGACGCGGATGCCCACTTCTGCCAGGTTATCGCGGATGACATCGGCGGGAGTTCGCAGGAAGTCGTAGGTGGAGGTGACATAGAGGTTCATGGTGAAACCACTCCCCAACCCTGCTTCAGCCAGGAGCCTTCTGGCTTCAGCCAGGTTGCGGGTGTTGTAGGGGCTGTTCGTAAAGGCGAAAGCCCCGGAGGGAATGGTGGTGCCTCTGGCCACGATGCCCCCGGTGCCAAAGAGAGCCAGATCCACGATGGCCCTTCGGTCAATCGCAAAGGCAATGGCCTGGCGCACTTTGGGATTGTTGTAAGGTTCTCTGGTCGTGTTGAAGTAGAGCGCCCGGAAGTTGGCCGAGGGGCCGCCTACCACGGTCAGGTTGCGGTCGCGCCGGAGAGTGGTCACATCGGCGGCAGTCACGTACTCGATCCAGTCCACGGCTCCGGCCCGCAGTGCGGTGGAGCGGGCGGCAGGGTCGGGATAGAAGGTGTAAGTAATGCCATCCAGATAGGGCAGTTGGGTGCCCTGGTTATCTTTTTGCCAGTATTTATCCCACCTGCGAACCACCAGGCGGGTCTGGGGGATGTACTCCACAAACCGGAAAGGCCCCGTCCCGATTACAGCCTTGTTGAGATCGTTGCCATTTTCCCGGGTCACTCTTTCCGAAACCACCACGTTGGTGCTGAAAGCCAGCTTGGCCAGCAGGGGAGTGAAGGGCTGGGAAAGGGTCATGACCACCGTGCTGTCGTTGGGTGCAGTTATCGAGCGCACCACCGCGAAGTCGTTGACCCGGGGGCTTCTGGTGGCAGGGTCTTTGATACGGTTGATGGAGAAGGCCACGTCGGAAGCCTTGAGGGGATCGCCGTTGTGGAAAGTTACACCAGGACGCAGCCGGAACGTCCAGGTCAGGCCGTTGGGCGAAACCGTCCAGGACTGGGCCAGACCCGGCACGATCCGGCCCCGGCTATCCAGCATCACCACGGTGTCGTAGATATTCTCCAGCACATTGCGGCTGGCGGTAGCATTGGTGGTGTGGGGGTCAAGCCCCACCGGGTCGGTCTGCATTCCGGCACGCAGAATGCCCCCCGACTTTTGCGCCAGCGATACCGTGGCTAGAGCCAGAACCAGCAGAACCATCAGTTTCTTCATCACGCCTCCTTGTGTAATAAGAGATTATACCGACAAATGGCACTTTTACCGTTGCCGCAGCCGGGGATCGAGGGCGTCGCGCAGGCCATCGCCCAGCAGGTTGAAACCCAGCACCATCAGAACAATGGCGCACCCCGGAACAATTGAGCCCCAGGAGGAAAGCGAGAGGAAGGCCCGACCCTCCGAGACCATCGAACCCAGGGCAGGAAAAGGGGGTTGAATACCCAGCCCCAGAAACGATAAGGCAGCTTCGGCCAGTACCGCATAGGCCAGTCGCAGGGTTACTTCAACAATCAGCGGGGCGGCGGCATTGGGCAGGATCGTATGGAAAATCATCCGCCCATCCGAAGCGCCCATGGCCCGCCCGGCTTCAACATACAGTTCTTCCCGTACCGTCAGAACCGCGGCCCTGGCTACCCGGATAAAGGGCCCCACAAACACCACCGAGATCGCCAAGACCAGGTTGATAAAGCCACCTCCGAGAAAAGCCAGGAAAGCGATGGCCAGCAAGATGGCGGGATAGGCGATCAGGATGTCGGCCAGGCGGGAAACCACCAGATCGAACCAGCCGCGAAAATACCCGGCTAGCAGGCCCAGCGTTCCGCCGACCAGCAGCCCGGCCAGTACCGAGACCATTGCCACCGAGAGTGAGAATCGAGCGCCATACAGCACCCTCGAGAGCAGATCGCGCCCGAACTGGTCGGTGCCCAGCCAGTGTTCCGCCGTGGGGCCGCTGAGGCGGTTTGGGGGGTCGAACTTGAGGGGATCCCAGGGTGCAACCACCGGTGCCAGCAGCGCCCCCAGCAGCACAATCAGGGTGATGATTCCGCCGATGACCGCAGAGCGGTTGCGGATCAGGGATTTCCAGATCAGAGCCGATGCAGAGGAACTGGTAGAAGTCTGGGTGGTCATGCACATCCTCCGCTGGTGACTTTGGGTAGAGAGAGTAGATCTGACCGGATGGGCGGGCAAGGCCAGAAAGCAGCAGCATAAACAGGTTTCACTGGATGGAACGTATGGACTTCGACAAAGCACCACCCGGCCACAACTTTTAGCCGCTCACTCCCGGCCAGGGGTACAGAGCTACTCATAGCGAATCCTCGGATCAATCAGGGAGTAGAGCAAGTCCACTATCAGGTTGACCAGTACGGCGGTGGTGGCTACAAACAAAACTGTGCCCTGCACCACCGGGTAGTCGCGCAGGTTGATGCCCTCGAGGGCAAAGCGCCCCACGCCGGGCAGGCTGAAGACCTGTTCGATAATGACGGCCCCACCCAGCAACGAGCCGAACTGGATACCGATGACGGTGATGACCGGAATCAGGGCATTGCGCAGGGCATGGTGAAAGATAACCACCCGTTCGCCCAGCCCCTTAGCCCGGGCGGTGCGGATGTAGTCACGCGAAAGCACCTCGAGCATCGAGCTACGCAGGATGCGGGTGACCGCACCGGCCAGAATCAGACCCAGCGAAAGGGCGGGCAGAACCATATGCCGGATATTTTCGCTGGGATTTTCGGTGAAGGGAATATAGCCTGCAGGCGGCAGCCAGCCCAGAGCCAGGGCAAAGAGCAAAATGAGCAAGAGCGCCAGGAAGAACCCTGGCACCGACAAGCCCAGAATGGCAAAAAGCGAGGCAAAGTAG
>NZ_CALMCQ010000043.1 GCF_937863175.1 uncultured Meiothermus sp.
CAAAAGGTCTACGACCAGGCCCGGTACGGCCAACGCATCCGATAGCCCCCCCGGTGGTTTTTCTCCAGCCCCCTCCACCTGGAGGGGGCTGGGTAGTGTGCGGCGGGTCAATCCACCGGTTGGTGGATGTTTCGGCCAGGGGCCGGATAGATACAAAAAAGGGGATGGGGCAGTAAAATAGGGGAGTGTTTACTTACACCATGCGCCGAATCCTGCAAATGATTCCGCTATTGTTTGCAGCCTCTGTAGTCATTTTCACTTTGCTGGCTCTACAGCCTGGCGACCCGCTCGATGAGTTGCGCCAGCAGAACCCCCGCATCACCGCCGAGCAGCTCGAGCAGCTTCGCCGGGCCTATGGCCTCGACCAGCCTGTTTATGTGCGCTATTTCAAGTGGCTTGGACGGGCCCTGCAGGGCGACTTTGGGCAGTCCCGCACCTACGCTTCCCCCGCTGCGCAACTGGTTTTTTGCCAGCGGTTGCCCCGTACCCTCATCCTTTCGGGCGCAGCGCTAACCCTGGCTTTGCTGGTGGCCATCCCGGTGGGCATTTTTTCGGCGGTTCGGCAGTATAGCCGGGCCGATTATGCCATCACCTTTATGTCCTTTGTCGGCTTTTCAATGCCGGTATTCTTTTTGGGAATTCTGTTGTTGTTTGTCTTTGCGGTCTGGCTACCCGAACAGTTACCCTGGTTCCCGCGCTTCCCCGTACAAAGTATCTCCGATTTCCAGTGGGTGCAGGTCACCAGTGGAGAGATCAGCTTTTTCCAGTTTATCGGGGACTGGGTCTTTAAGCTGGTTTTGCCCGTGCTGGCGCTTTCGACCATCCAGATGGCGGCCTGGACGCGCTACATGCGGGCCAGTTTGCTCGAGGTTCTGAACCAGGACTACGTCCGCACGGCTCGAGCCAAGGGGTTGGGCGAGCGGATCGTGCTCTACAAGCACGCCCTGCGCAACGCCCTGATTCCGATTGTGACGCTGGTAGGGCTGGCGATTCCGGGAGTTTTCGGGGGTGCAGTCATCACCGAGACGATTTTCTCCTATCCTGGCATGGGGCGGGCCATTTTCGACTCCCTGGTGGAGAAAGATTACAACGTGGCAATGGCCGCGCTGGCGTTCCTGGCGTTGCTCACCGCAACCTTCAACCTGTTGGCCGATCTGATGTATGCGGTGGTGGACCCTCGCATCCGCTATAGTTAGGGGGTTTTATGGCTGCTGTCTCATCTACTTCCCCACAAAAACCCCAGTCCACCTGGTCGCTGGCCTGGCGTCGGTTCAAAAAGCATAAGGCCGCCATGGTTTCGCTTGGAGTGGTGATCGCTCTGGTGCTGATGGCAATTTTTGCCCCCTGGATCGCGCCCTACAGCCCCACTGCCCAGCCCACCGGCGAAAACCTGGCCGACTACTACTTCCGGGGCCCCTCGGCTGAACACTGGCTGGGCACCGACGAGCTGGGCCGCGACGTACTCTCGCGCATTATCTACGGGGCGCAGATATCCCTTCTGGTAGGGTTTGTGGCTGCTTTTGCAGCTGCCTTGCTGGGAACCACCCTGGGTGTGATCGCGGGGTACTTCTCCGGTAGACCGCTGCGCTTTTATGCCGGCCCCCTGCTCAGGCAGGCGGGTGGCTGGAACCCCTGGCCCTTTGCGGTGTGGCGGGTGGTGTCCTGGTTTTTGCTGTACTTGCTGCTTTTTCTGGTGGCCGACCTGGCCTGGATTCTATCTGGTTCCAATGTGCAAGCCTTGTTTGCCGGCACGGTTTCTCTCAACAATGTCCTCTCGCTGCTGGGTCTGGTGCTGGTCTGGGGTGCGGTGCTATTCATTGCCGGATGGGGTCTTTTTGGCCAGGGTAGACTCGACCTGGACGTCGTAATTTCGCGCTTCATGGACTTTATGCTGACCATCCCCGAGCTTCCCCTGCTGCTGGTACTCTCGGCGCTGTTGCGGGATACCCAGGGGGTGGTGGGCCAGTGGGCCGATAGCGTTTTTGGCGAGTCGGCCTCGGTCGTTATCATCATCACGATTATTGTGCTGTTTGGCTGGATTGGAACCGGTCGTCTGATCCGGGGGGCTGTGCTGAGCTTGCGCGAACAGGACTTCACCACCGCCGCCCAGGCCCTGGGGGCCGGGGAGGCCCGAATCATGTTCCGCCATCTGGTGCCCAATACCCTGGCTCCCTTGATCGTGAACGCTACCCTGGCCATCGGGGGGGCTATACTGACCGAAGCCGCCCTCTCGTTTTTGGGCTTCGGCATCCAGCCGCCGGTAGCAACCTGGGGCAACATGCTCACCAAGGCCCAGGAATACATCTTTTCTGCACCCTGGCTGGCCCTGGCGCCGGGTTTCATGATCTTTCTGACGGTGCTGGCCTTCAACTACCTGGGAGATGGCCTGCGGGATGCGCTCGACCCGCGCAGCAGGCTCTAGTGGGCTTTGGCTTGACCTCCGGGGGTGGGGGTTTGGGTAAATAGGTGTGGATTTCGGCCCGGGTTTGGGCGGGATGGGCGGTATGGTATTGGAATGCGTCGTGTGCTATGGGTGTGTTTTTTAGCCTTGTTGCAGCCAGTTTTTGCGCAGAACGGTTCCGAGTTCAGGGTTTGGTGGGGCTGTCTGGCTCCAGAAGAAAAGGTGGTCTGTCTGCAGCCCTCGGGGCTGGTGCAGTTTGGCCTGAGTCGTAACGGGGTTCTAAACCAGCCCGCCCTGCTGGAGCCGGGGGTGGCACTGGGCGGACGTTTGCTGGCCCAGACCCGGTGGGAGGGGGTCGAAATCCGAGCCGATCTGGGCCTGTGGTACGAATCGGTAGTGCAGCTTGGACTTCTGGAAGCCTATGCCCAGGTGGATCTGGCGGAGTTCAGCCTGAGTCTGGGTAAGCGTCGAGAGTATAGCGGCCCCTGGGACGATACCCTGGTGGGACGGGACGGGCGGTGGGGGGTATTTGCCCGGTATAGTTCAGCCGAGATGCCTGGGCTGGGGGTCGAAATGGCCTACCTGCCCAGTCCGGGGTTTGCGGGGGGTCAGGGTTTTGTGGGGGCCAGTGCAGGCCTGTTCCAGCTGGGTACTTTTGTCGAAATTGTGCAGGTGCCCACGGGTCTGGGGGAACTGGAGTCCACCTTGAGCCTCCATCCCAGGGTGGGGTTGCAGGGTCAGGAGGTGGGGATTTTCTGGCAGTCGGATCGGGGATTCTGGAGTAGCGCTTCCCTGCCGCTTCCCTCGGGGCAGGCTCTGGCCTTTGTTTTGCAGTGTCCCTGTGATCCCCAGACCCAGGTCTGGATAGAGACCCTGGATCGAAGCCGTTTTGAACTGCTTTTGTGGTGGAACCCCGAATGGGATTATCTGGGCGAGAATAGCCCCTTCCTGCCCGAGGAGCGGTTCCTGGCCTGGTTGCAGGAGCCGCGCAAACTGCTAATCGGAACCGCGTATAGCTGGAATGACCAGTTGCGCCTGGGAGTAGACCTCTCCAGGGCTCCGGTAGAGGCGGTGCGGCTCTACCTCCGGTTTTACTGGCGGTAGGGCTGGTAGCCAGCGCGTACAAAGTAGAGGCCATGGGCGGGAGCCGTAACGCCTGCGTCTTTGCGGGTACCGCCCTCGAGCAAGGCTGCAATGGAACTCGAGTCGCGCTTGCCCAACCCTACCTCTACCAGCGTGCCCACCATGCTGCGCACCTGTCCGCGCAGAAATCCCGAACCCACAAACTCAATCCATATTTCCCGCCCGCCCTCCGTGGGCCACACTTCCAGATGGGTACGGAAGATTTGCCGGATGGTGGTGCGCTCTTCTTTGATGGCAAAAGCCCTGAAATCGTGGGTGCCGGGCAGGTATTCCAGCGCATGGCGCATGGGAATCAGGTTGAGGGAGTGGGGAATCCACCAGGCCCGAGTGCGCTCCAGGGCTGGCGGCATCCGGCGTTGGGCGATACGGTAGCGGTACTCGCGCCAGTGGCAGCTTTTGCGGGCATGAAAATCGGCGGACACCTCCTGGGCCGCAATGGCCCGAATGTCCGCTGGCAGCAGGCTGTTGAGGGCATAGGGGATTTTCTCGGTGGGGATGCTGTCTTCGGTGTCGTAATGCACCGGCATGGCAATGGCATGCACCCCGGCGTCGGTGCGGCCGCTGGCCCAGATTCGAGGCTTTGTGCCAGGGATTTTGCCCAAAGCTGCCTCGAGTACCTGCTGCACGGTGCGCACCGGCCTGACTTTCAACCTACCGCTATCCCCTTCGGCGGAAGGGACGAAGGGCGGAGGCTTCCCCCGGGCCTGGGTTTGCAGCCCGGCAAAGTGGGTGCCGTCATACTCGAGGGTTAGCAGGATGCGCCGCAGCCTCGAGGTGGATTCCAGGGATGGTTCCGGGTCTTTCAAAGCCAATGCCATTTTAGAGCACTCTTCTTCAAGTTAGGCCCGCAGTTCCCTTTGCCGCGCCACCGGATCATAACCGATGGTGCGATTTTCCAGTCTAGCACAGCCCGCTGCCGGACCATGCAGCGTCGGCTCTGTGTTAAGTTCGATACACAAATCCGTCCCGAGCCTGGATAACCTGAACTCCGGGAGGGAACCCATGAAAAAGTGGATGTTGTTGGTCGGGCTGTTGGCAGCGGGGGTGGTGCTGGCCCAGGTGGCGAGCCTGGCAGAAAATATCCGTGGATATGCGGGGTGGACCCGGGTGAATGTCAGCAAAATCAACACTGCCGGGGCACACCCGCTGGGTAAGGATGTCTATGTCAACCTGACCCCGGAACGGCTCCTGGCGGCGGGCGGCGGCTACAGTCTGCCCTTTGCGCCAGGAACTATTTTTGTCAAGGAACGCACCGATCCCACCAGTCTGGTGGTGACCCATATCTGGGTTATGCAAAAACGCAGCAGCACCGCAGGCGACTGGGCCTGGGCTGCCTATGAACGCAAAGGCGATACCTACCAGGGAGGGGTTCTGGCGAGCCCGGCCATGTGCGTGGACTGCCACCAGCGGGCGAAT
>NZ_CALMCQ010000044.1 GCF_937863175.1 uncultured Meiothermus sp.
GGGGGGTAGATAGTAGCGGGTGCCTTCGGGAATCATGCTGATAGTTGATAGCTATTAGCCGGAAGCAGAGTTTTTAGCTATCAGCTATAGGCTATTTGCCCCTGGCAAAGATCTTCACCGATACGATCTGGTCGCGGTCGGGCCGGCGCTGGGGGCCTTCGGTGGGGGCGATGCTCTCCACCGCGCCCATTCCCTCCACCACCTGGCCAAAAACCGTGTACTGCTGGTTGAGGTTGGGGGTGGGGCCAAAGGTGATGAAAAATTGCGAGCCATTGGAGTTGGGATCCATGGTGCGGGCCATGCCCAGCACACCTTTTTTGTCGAAGTTGAGCCTGGGGTTGACCTCGAGGCCAAACTGGTAGCCTGGGCCGCCGGTGCCGGTGCCGGTGGGGTCGCCGGTCTGGGCCACAAAACCCGGGATCACCCGGTGGAACACGATGCCCTCGAAGTAACGATTGAGGGCCAGAAAGACAAAGGAGTTAACCGTGTTGGGCGCTTCGGTTTCGAAAAGGTCAATTCCAATCTTGCCCTGGGTGGTCTCGATCTCGGCGAAGTAGTCGAATTTGGCAGGGTCAATCACCTGCTCGGCTCTGGCAAACCTGGTGACGGGCTGGTCTGATTGGTAGGGCAGGGCTTCCATGTTTCCTCCAAAACTGCGCTCGTTCGCGATACTGGGAAGTCCACCCCTTCCCTGAAGCAGGAACAGTGCCATACCTGCCAGGGTCAACAGGGCGACAACAATCAGGGCGATCCGCATCCGGGATAGTCTACCCGCGCCGACCAGAACTCGCCAGCGGGTTAGATTCGAGGCAAGGTAATTCCGCGCTGGCCCTGGTACTTGCCCTTGCGGTCACCATAGGTCACTTCGGGGCGTTCCCCCTCGAAAAAGACCAGCTGCACCACGCCTTCTCCGCCGTACATTTTGGCCGGAAGGGGGGTGGTGTTGGAGAACTCGAGGGTCACATGCCCCTCCCAGCCGGGCTCGAGAGGGGTGATGTTGGCCACAATACCCACCCGGGCATAGGTGCTTTTGCCAATGGCAATGGCCAGAACATTGTCGGGCATCCGGATATACTCCATGCTGCGGGCCAGCACGAAAGAGTTCGGAGGGATGATGACCTGATCGCCCTCGAAATCCACGAAACTCTTGGGGTCGAGACCCTTGGGGTCGGCGATGGTATTGAATACGTTGGCAAAAATCTTCCACTCCCTGGCAGCCCGCAGGTCGTAGCCAAAGCTCGAGAGCCCATAGCTAATCACCCCATCGCGCACCAGGCGTTCCTCAAAAGGCTCAATCATGCCTTGCTGGGCCTTTTCACGTATCCACCAGTCGGGCTTAACACTCATGCCCCACACTATACAGAAGATTAACCCTGTGCTGCTGCTTGTCAGTAAACCCTGGCTCGAGGTTTCCCAGGGCCGGGATTATGCGTAAATCTAGGCATTATTTGCCAGCCATGAGTAACATCCAGGCTATTTTCACAACGAAGGTTCATGTTGAAGCCTAAACTATAACCATGCTCCGGCTGCCCAGATGGGGAAAGGTCGCACTAACCGGCTCGCTACTGTCCCTGAGTCTGATGCTGGTTTCTTGCGGTGCGGACAGTCAGAACGACCAGAACCGCCAGCCTCTGCGCCTGACGGCCCGCTTCGACACGGGCTTTGTGGACGAACCCTACAACACCACCCTCACGGCGGATGGCGGTATCCGGCCCTACCGGTTTAACCTCGAGGGCAGCCTGCCCAGAGGCCTTAGTTTTAGCAACGGGCGTATCAGTGGCACCCCTCAGGAGCGGGGTACTTTTGAGCTAATCATTAGCGTAGAGGATGCCAACCTCTCCAGCCGCACCCAGAAAGTGACCCTGAACATCGGTGATACCCCGCCTCCCCGGCTCGACCAGGTCTTTCCGTTGGCTGAGGTCTCCGACCCCTTCCCGTATTTGTTCCGGGTACGTGACCGAGAGGCCAGGGGATTTCAGGCTCAGATTCGCCTGAGAGATCTCAAAACCGCCCTGGATAGCTTCAAAGCGGATTCCAACGTACTGTACGTAATTCGCTACAACGAAGAGAGCGGTCTCTTGGATATTGATGCGGCCTTCACCCGACCCCGCCGAGACCTGGAAGTCTTCCGCTTTACGGCCACCCCCCTACCGGACAAAAGAGTACGGCCCGATGCAAGTTTCCGTGAGACCAGGGTGGCCTTCTACGACCGCAATGGCAGGCTTGCGGGCAATGCCCAGGCCATTGAGCGGACCGCCAGCGAGGGCCGGTTCAGGTTTAGTGACCTCGAGGCCATCGCCCGTAACTGGGGCCGCCGCCTGACCCCGGCAACCCCCAACACGACCACCCCTGCCACCCCCCAGGCTCCCGCAGCAACCGCCCCGCAATCCCCTGCCAACAACCCAACCACCCCGCCCCAGGGCCCACCCGGGGATCAAGGACGGCCCCCCGCCCCCCCCACCCAAAAACACGCCTCCCACGCCCCCCGGTCCTC
>NZ_CALMCQ010000045.1 GCF_937863175.1 uncultured Meiothermus sp.
CGAGGGTTGTGTACTCCTACGCTGCCATCGTGTTTGATCATCAGATAGTTCCAGGCAGCCCGCACGATGGGGTCGCTGAGGGTGAATACCTGGCGTCCGCCGGGGGCTTCGCGAATTTCAGCCACCTGCGAAATCAGCTCGCCTCCCCCAGCCATTCTGAACCGGAAGGCAATCTGACCACCGACTGTTTGCACGTCGGCCAGAGCGGCAATTTGGTTGCCGTCCACGGCAAAGTTGTCGGTGGATGTGCCTCGAGCAGCATCAAATGCCCGCACTACCCGGATGTTGCCGCGCACTTCCAAAATGCGGGAAAACATCACCGAGCGAAGCCGCGACATCAGATGAGCGGTTGGCCGCTGCACCACCTCTTTTTCCATGGCCTTCCCGTGGCAGTTGGAGCACGAATTCTCTACCGCCACGAATGTGTGCGGCTCCGGGTTCATGGTCATATGGCAGGTGGTACAGGACGCACCCGTAAAGAACGCGTGTGACGAGTTTCTAACATCTGAGGTGTCGTTAACAAAGAAAAAGTTTCTACCCACCAGGGTATCGGTCTGGGCGGCCTGGTGAGGTCCAATATAGCTGGGGCGGGTCTCCTGGTTCCAGGTTATGCGCCCGTTGCGGGTGTTGTGGCAGGTCATGCACAGCGCACCTTCGGCCACCGCCGCTACCGAGAACCCCGAGGGTAGATGGAAGGTGTCGTTTACAATGCGCAGATCACCTCGGTCGGTATGGCAGGTGCTGCACGAGACTGGCTTCACGGTTCCTCGCGTCAGGCCCAGCCCGGTTAGATGAGCAACGGTAGCATCCCTTCCGTCGGGACCCTTGATGGGTCCGGGGTCGCCTCGTAAAAGCTGAGGCAGCCAGGCTCGAAAACCCTGATCACTGTGGCAGCGTGCACAGCTTGCTGCCCCGGCCTGCCGGGCTTCCACGGTTGCTTGATCCATGGTGGTGTTTACATTGTTGTGACGGCTGCCCTCCCATTGCTTTCTAATTTCAGGATCCTGGTCTTGAGAAAACACGAACAAACCGCCGATAGCCACAGCTGCTACCAGTACCGCTCGGCCACGCCTTTGAAGGTTCACATTTCTCACCTTGCCCTTCGAGCAAGACACTACATTTTTTTATGCGCTTTGACAATGAGAAATGCCTCTATATTTTTCATTGCAATTGAGCTACAATATCGGTTCAATTATTTGCGTGGTTGCGGCGAGGTCTGAGGGCTGGTTCTGCGCTGGACTCGGGTTAGAGTGAATTATGTTGTGGGGGGAGATTTCTCCGCCTTCTGAGCATGGTTATGCCGTAGACTCTTTAGTCCAGTCGCCAGGCCGATTTGCTGGCCACCCGGGATATTTCTCCCTATACACGTTCCGGGGTTCGTGCCACCATTGGCGAATGTTTGGTATTCGGGACCGGCAACTGGGCGTACTGGTAGGGTTGATGTTTGCCCCCTTTGCCCTGCAGTTGTTGGGCTGGGCGGGTACACCGCTGGGAGCGGGGCCCTGCGGGGCCATTGGGATGGATCAACTGATGCTCGAGCAGCCTCAAGCCTTTTTTTATGCCCAGATCATGCTGTGGGGCATTTCGCTCCTGATGGCTACCGGTTTTTTTGTCCTGATGCTGGGTTTCATGCACAATGGCCTGATCCCAAAATCCCAGGCCCGGCCTTTCCTGCTGGTCGCACTGGGGGTGGGAGGTTTCACAGCCCTGATTTACATTCTGACCCACACCTGGGGGCTACCCGCACCCAGCCCACTGGGGTGGTTGATAAGCGGGGCCGAACCCACCGATGCCATCGGAATTCTGATTTTGTTGGCGCTGATCGCACAGATCGGTCTGACCTTGCGCTGGCTTGGGCAAGCCGAGGTAGCCTCGCCCCAGGCCCATCAGTCCAGGGTTATTTGAACCAGGCTATTTTTTAAAACCCGCTAAATTAAGAATCAAATGGAAGAGTCGTGGCTGGATCGGTGGTTGCTCGGGCGCTTTCGCAGCGCACACACCGCAAGTTTTGGCAAGCTCTCGGCCCTGCCAGGCTATGCCGGGCTTATTGAGGAAATGCGCGAGGTCATGCGTACTTATAGCCCCACCGACTTCCAGCACAGCATTCTCCAGACCTACCGGGCGTTCTTCACCACTCCCATCCTGAGCCTGGGCCGCTTCCTGGTAAAAGCTGCGCCCAGCGCGGCCCTTACCCTGCTGATGTGGTGCACACCCCTGGCCTATCGCTTTCTGGTGGGCAGGTTCAAGCCCATCGCGCAAAACCAGATTCGCATGAGTCGGTGCAAGTTTGCCGAGCAGGCCGGCGTCGAAGCCTGTCTCAGAGCCTGTAAGCAGCCCACCGAAAACTTTTTCCGCGAAGCGCTCGAAGTAGAGCTACGCCTCGAGCCAGACCACAGCACTCTTTCCTGCACTGCCGAGCTGGCCCCACTCACCGACCCCCAGCGGCGTTTGCAGTCTTAGAAGATTTAACTCCCAGCATCTGCAATTTTTCATCCCGAGGCAATAGAATCTAAATCATGCAAAGAACCCTTTTCGTTGCGGTTGCTTTTCTGGCAATGGTCATAGCCGCCGTGCTTTTCCTGGTGCTCAGGCCCCAGCCCTCCGCCGGTGTGGCTGACGCAGCCAAGGGGGCTCGCTTTGTCATCGGAAACCCCGATGCCCGGGTGACGGTGGTGGATTTTTCCAACTTCCTCTGTGGCCACTGCCGCGACCACTCCAACAACGTCTTGCCCCTCATCAAGCGTGACTATATAGATACCGGTAAGGTGCGCTACATTTTCCGCGATTTCCCGTTTGGGGGCCAGGAAAATGTGATTCGGGCTGGCGAGGCCGCTGCCTGCGCTGCCGACAACAATCTGTATCTCGAATACCACTCAGCCCTCTTCCGGGCGCAATTGCAGTGGGCGGGTTTTAGCGGCGAGACCCTGGACCGCTACTTCACCGACCTTGCGGCTCAGATCGGCATGGCCCCCGCGACCTTTTCAGACTGCCTCAAATCGGGCAACAAGCGGGCAGGAGTACTCGCCGACCAGAGGCTTGCAGGCGACCTGGGGCTTACCGGCACCCCTAGCTTCTTTGTGAATGGAGAGAAATACACGGGTCAGCGCTCCTACGATAGCTGGCGCGAAATTCTGGATCGGGCCCTGGCCGCTCAACCCGCTGGGAACGATCCGGCTGGATCCAGTAGCCCAGCCAGGCCCTGACCTTCTGGTCAACCGGCTCCACCCCCCCGACGCCTTCAGGAAGCCTGGCGCAGACGGGCTTCCTCGAGGGCCTTTAGAGGTTTGTCGAGGTGGGGCAGATCGAGAACCACTTCCAGGATCCCCGAACCCGGCAGCTCGAACATCAGCTCGACCATGGTTTTTTCGATCACCGCCCGCAAGCCACGCGCCCCCGTTCCGCGCTTGAGGGCCCTACGGGCAATTTCACGTAGCACCCCCGGCGTGAAGCGGGCTTCGATACCTTCCATGCGCAGCAACTCCTGGTACTGGCGTATGAGGGCATTTTTGGGCTCGGTCAGGATACGTACCAGGGCTTCCTCGTCCAGGGCCTCGAGTTGCACCATCACCGGCATCCGGCCCACAAACTCGGGGATCAGGCCAAAGCGTACCAGGTCTTCGGGAATGGCCTCGAGTTTTTCTTCAGTTTTCTTGGGGCGGGTAAAACCGATGGGGTTCTGGTCTACCCTCGAGAGCACAATGCGCTCGAGGCCATCAAAGGCCCCTCCCAGAATGAACAGAATGTGCTTTGTATTGAGGGTAATGAACTCCTGGTGAGGGTGTTTGCGCCCGCCCTGGGGGGGAACACTGGAGAGGGTGCCCTCCACAATTTTGAGCAGGGCCTGCTGTACTCCCTCGCCCGAGACATCGCGGGTCAGGCTGGGGTTTTCTGACTTGCGGGCAATCTTGTCAATTTCGTCTATGTAGATAATGCCCTTCTCGGCGGCCTGAACATCAAAATCGGCAGCCTGCAAGAGGCGTAGCAGCACGTTTTCCACGTCCTCACCCACATAACCGGCCTCGGTCAGGGTGGTGGCATCGGCAATGGCAAAAGGCACGTCCAGCATCCGGGCCAGGGTCTCGGCCAGCAGGGTTTTGCCGGTGCCGGTGGGGCCGATCAAGAGCACGTTGGACTTCTGCACCTCGGCCTCGGGGTGCATCAGACGCTTGTAATGGTTGTATACCGCTACCGAGAGGGTTTTCTTGGGCATCTCTTGCCCGATCACATACTGGTCCAGGAAGCCCTTAATCTCCGCGGGCTTGGGCAGGTGGCTAGGCGCCGCAAAGCCTTGCCTGGGCTCCGCCTCCAACAGGTCGCTGGCCCGCTCCACACACTCATTGCAGATAAACACTTCGCCCAGCGGTGACTCGATCAGATGGGCCACCTCGGGGTGTTTGCGCCCACAGAAGCTACAAGAAGGTTTACTGCGTCTCACGGCTAACCACCTGATCTACGAGTCCATAGTTTGCAGCCTCTTCGGCGGTGAGGTAGTAGTCGCGCTCGGTATCACGCTCGACTTTTTCCAGAAGCTGGCTGGTATGACGGGCAATGATGGCATTAAGAACCTTGCGGGTTTTGAGAATTTGCTCGGCCTGGATGGCAATATCGGTGGCTTGTCCGCCCAATCCTCTGGCCCAGGGCTGGTGAATCATGACCTTGGAGTTTGGCAGTGCGTAGCGCTTGCCCGGCGCCCCCGCCGCGAGCAAAACCGCTCCCATCGAGGCAGCCAGGCCCACGCAAATGGTCGAGACCGGGGCCGAGACAAACTGCATGGTGTCGTAGATCGCCAGCCCCGCATCCACATCCCCACCCGGTGAGTTGATGTACATACGGATTTCCTGGCTGGGGCTTTGGGCGGCCAGAAAGAGAATTTGCGACACAATGGTATTGGCTACCGAAGAGTCTATGGGCGTACCCAGGAAAATGATGCGGTCTTTGAGCAGGCGGCTATATATGTCGTAGACCCGCTCACCACGGGCCGTCTGTTCGATGACGTAGGGAACAACCATATCGGCTCCATTCTATGCCCGAATGCCGGGCCAAGAGGGCGTTGGCGCACACACAACCTGCCTATAGCCAATAGCTTACAGCGCTGCCTATAGCCAATAGCTTATAGCGAATAGCTAAAAGCCAAAAGAGATAGCTAGTAGCTCATAGCCTGTAGCGGATAGCCAAGAGAGGTGGCTATCGGCTATCAGCTTTCAATTCTCTCGAGCGCCATGAACAACGCTTTGTCGTGCAGGCGCTGGATACGCAGGCGGGCAACTGCCTCCTGGCCGAGTTCACTCTGCAGGCGGGCCGGAGTGGTGCGGTAGGAACGGGCCATTTCGGCCAGGAACTCATTGAACTCTTCCGGGTCCAACTCCGTTTTGAGACTCTCCGAGAGGGCCTCCACGGCCAGCGAGCGGCGCAGGCGCCTGGTAGCGCTCACGGTGAGGTTTTGCTGGAACTCCTCGAGCTTTCCGTCTTTTTCAAGCTGAGCAATATACTCGCTCAGCTCGAGTTTCTGCTGCTTGAGATCCTCGGCGAGGCTTTGCAGCAGGCTTTGTTCCTCGCGGGCCTGCATGGTGGGCGGAATTTCCGCTTCGATGGCCTCGCCGAGTTTATCCAGCAACTGGCTGGCCCTGGCATTGCGAACCTCGCGCTCAAACTGAGCCTTGAGGCCCTCACGAACCTTACCCGTAAGGGCTTCTAAACTGTCCTCACCCACCGTTTTGGCGAATTCGTCATCGAGTTCGGGCAGTTGGAGGGCCTTGACTTCCAGAACCCTGGTCTTGACCTCGCGGACGATGGTTTCGCCGTCCTTGACCGGCACCATCACCTCGTCACCTGCTTTCTTGCCCAGCAACACCTCGTGCACATGGGGTTGCGCATTCTCCATCACCACCGGGAAGCGCCCCCCGTCGTCGGTCTCGATGAAAACATTGTCTTTTTCCTGGACTTCCCGATCCACTGCCAGCATCTCGCCATAGCGGCTGCGTAGCTCGTCCAGGGCTCGGTTCACCACCTCGTCGGTCACTTCGGGGGTCTCGACCTCGAGCCTGAAGCGTTGCCAGTCGGGCAGCCGGACCTCGGGGTAGTTCTCGACTTCAACGGTGTAGACAAAGGGCTGTCCAAAGGTCAGGTTTTCTTCCAGTACCCTGGCCCCCACCGGCATCAATGACAATTCCTGGGCAGCCTTGGGAAAGGTCTCGTCTCGCAAGGCCTCTTTTACTTCGTCCAGCAGAGACTCCTTGCCAATCCGGGCCTCAATCACCTTGGCCGGAGCCTTGCCCGCGCGGAAACCGGGTAGCTTGACCCGCCCGGCATAGTTGTTTAGCAGCGATTGGTAGGTCTGCTCGACCTGGCCGGCTGGAACCTCAACTTTTATTTTCACTTTGTAGCCTTCTCGCTCCAGAATTTCTGCCACAACACACCTCAAGTTCGACCCGTGGGGTCGCCAAGCATACAGTGTACAACCCCTGGAGGGTTTTTCGTACACCCCGGTATGCCTTATCTCCCCCTCTCCTTCCAGGCAGCCAGTGAGGGGCCAGCAAGTCCAATTTGATTTATGGGTGGGCCGGTAGCGGCAGCCATCCCTTTTAAGGGCACGGGGGACAACCGACCCTATATACCCCCTACAGGTATGTTGTAGGGTGTTCTCGTAGGAGAAGATATGAAGACGATCCTGGTAATTGGCGGAAACTTTGGCGGGATGACCAGTGCCTTCGAACTGAAGCGCAAGTTGGGCAAAGCTGCTCGAATTGTGGTGGTCTCGAGGCAGAAGGAGTTTGTTTACATCCCCTCGTTAATCTGGGTTCCTTTTGGCCGGCGCAAGGTTTCAGATATCACTTTCGAAGCGGAGAGCACCTTCACCCGTGGCGGAATCGAGTTTATTCATGGCGAGGCTACCCACATCCAGCCAGAGCAAAACGAGGTCAGGCTGGCGGACGGAAAGGTCATTGGCTATGACTTCCTGGTGGTGGCTACCGGCGCGAGGCTGGTCTGGGATGCGGTGCCGGGATTAGGGCCAAAGGGCTACTCCCACTCCATCTTCACCCCGCCTGATGCCGAAAAAGCCTACGAAGCCTACCAGAAATTCCTGCAAAACCCCGGCCCGGTGGTGATCGGGGCGGTTCCCGGGGCCAGCTGTATGGGTGCTGGCTACGAGTACCTGTTCAACTTCGACCACCAGACTCGCAGAGCCGGCAAGCGCAAACAGGTCAGCATCACCTGGGTCACGCCCGAGCCACAACTCGGCCACTTTGGCATCGGCGGAATGGCCGGCGGCGAGTCCATGCTCAAGATGTTCTTCAGGATGCAGGGCATTGACTACCGCGCCAATGCGGCCATTACCGAGGTTCGCCCCGATGGTGTGGTGCTTTCGACTGGCGAAGTGCTGCCCTCGAGCTTCTCCATGCTGGTGCCCCCCTTCCAGGGGGTGGAAATGCTGCAAAAAACCCCCGAGCTGGTGGACGCCAAGGGCTTTGTGGAAGTCTCCGACGGCTACCAGAGCACCCGTTATCCCAACATCTTTGCGGTTGGGCTGGCGGCCAGGGTGCCCAACCCCTTCCAGGGCGACGTGGCCTTCGGCGTACCCAAAACCGGCTTTCCCACCGACGAGATGGCCAAGACCGCAGCCATCAACATCGTCGAAATTCTGCGTGGCAACCCCAGCAAGCTGCACTGCAAGCCCTTTGGTAAGATGCCGGCGGTCTGCGTGATGGATGCCGGCAACAAAGAAGTCATCATCCTGGGCAACAGCCTCTACCCGCCCCGCAAGTTCCAGATTATGCTGCCCAACATACTCGGCGACTTCAACAAGGTGCTGGTGGAAAAAATGCTGTTGCTCAAGTACCGCAATGGTTGGTCGTTCCTACCGTAGAGCGGTTCTAAAGACCACCCACTCCCCCAGTCCCCTGCTCTGCAGGGGAAACGTTCCTTACACGACCTCACCGACCCAAAAAACCCCGGACTGATCCGGGGTTATGGTGCGCGGAGGGGGATTTGAACCCCCACACCTTGCGGCACAAGATCCTAAGTCTTGCGTGTCTACCAGTTCCACCATCCGCGCAAGATCGGGCTCAGAGAACAGGGGTCAGAGATCAGCGCGTATTACCTGAACCCAGAACCCGGCTCCCTGAGCCCTGCACTGGGGTGAGCGATGGGATTTGAACCCACGACCCCTGGATCCACAGACCAGTGCTCTAACCTGCTGAGCTACGCTCACCATGCCGCGACAGCAGCAAAAAGTATTGTAGGCTCGAGGTTCCGGCGCGTCAAGAAGGATCCAGATGTGCGCTGGGTAGTCTGGAATCGGAGCTAGGCTTTTATCATATGCGGTATGGACGAGGCGAAAGGCATACCCAGCCCGA
>NZ_CALMCQ010000046.1 GCF_937863175.1 uncultured Meiothermus sp.
CTTGGGGCCTTCGTAACGAATCACCACCACATCGCCGGGCTTGATCTGCTTTTTGAGCACCGCCTTCATCGCACTCGCCTCGCCGTCAAAAACCCTGGCCGGGCCACGGTGAACCCTGGTCTCGGTTCCGGCGAGCTTCAGCACCGCACCCTCCGGGGCCAGCGTGCCCTTGAGCACCCGGATCCCGCCCTCGGGCTTGAAGGCTTTCTCGGCCTTGACGATGACCTTCTGGCCTCTGGACTCCCTGGTTTTGGCGGTTTCCTGAAACAGAGTTTTGCCGGTAATGGTCATCTGGTCGCCGTCAATCAGCTCGGCCTCGATCAAGCGGCGGATGATGAGAGGAATTCCGCCGGCTTCGTATAGCTCCCAGGCGGTGTACTGGCCCCAGGGGCGCATATCGGCAATTACCGGGGTTTTGCGGGAGATCTTGTCGAACTCCTCGAGGGTCAGCCTGATTCCGGCCTCTTTGGCAATGGCCAGCAGGTGCAAAACAGTGTTGGTGGAGCCACCGGTGGCCGCTACGGTAGCGATGGCGTTGGTGAAGCTCTTCTTGGTCAGGAAGCTCCTGGGCGTGCGGCCGGCCTGGATTGCATCGGCCAGCACCCGCATGGCCTTGCGGCCTGCTTCCTTTTTCTCGGGGGCGATGGCCGGGATGGCGTTGTAGCCGATGGGGGAGAAGCCCATCACCTCCATAATCATGGCCATGGTGTTGGCGGTGAACTGCCCGCCGAAGGTGCCGGGGCCGGGGATGGCGGCCCGCTCGATGGCCTCGAGCCGGTCTGCATCAATTTTACCTGCTGCGTACTCCCCAACCGCTTCGAAGACCGAGACGATGGTCAGGGCCTTGCCATCCAGATAACCCGGCGCCACCGTGCCGCCGTAGAGTACCAGGCTGGGCACGTTGGCCCGGATTACCCCCATCATGCCCCCCGGATTGGACTTGTCGCAGCCCACCAGTGCAATCATGCCGTCGTAGAGGTAGCCCTGGGCAATTAGCTCGATGGAGTCAGCAATTACCTCCCGCCCTACCAGACTGGCCCGCATGCCCGGGGTGCCCATGCTGATGCCGTCGGAGATGACCGGTGCGCCAAACTCGAAGGTCTGGAAACCGGCCTGTTTAGCCCCAGTCTTCAGGTCGGCGGCCAGCTCACGCAGGTGGTAGTTGCAGGGCATCCCTTCGGTCCAGGTATTGACCAGGCCCACCCAGGGAATCCTGAACTCCTCATCGCTAATTCCAACCGCGCGGAGCATGGCACGGGCGGGCGATTGTTGGGAACCTTTTTTGATGATGTCACTTCGCATGAAGACCTCGGCAGTAGCTGTTGAGCGAATCGCATTTAGCCTGTTTGCATCGGCTATTTGCTATTGGCACCCAGAATTATCATACCTTGAAGCTGCGCCGGAGCAACCCCCAAAATTGCATCTCAAAAAATGCCATAACCGAAGTTTCTATGGTGGTCGCGCCAGAAGGCCCACCCATTTTTGGTACCCTGAGCCGCGGTTTTCAAAGCGACCCGGTATGAGCTCAATTTAGGCCGCCCCGGGCAGTCTGGCAACCATAAATCGGCGTGTGACAAACCCCTCGAAGCGAGCCGCTCCAAAGCAAATCCTGCAGCTAGAGAGGCGGAATCCCTACCGGAAATTGAGTTGCCGGAGCACAAAGGTACCCGGCACGGCAAAAACTGCCATACCGGGTATCTGGAGCAAAGCTCTCGAGGGAACCGCTCTAGGGCCGCTGTTTGTCGGCAACGTGGCGGGCAAAATTGTCCAAAATGGCCTGCCACCCCAGGAGCTGTTGTTCGATGGTGTGGGTGGACTCCGGATCGAAGGTCACCCGCACCCGCACACCATGGGGTTCGTTGTTGAACTCGACCCGGGCTTCGCGGTCTCCGAACGAGTACTCGATAAGCTGGTGGGGCACGATCTCTGTATAGGTGCCGGCGAAGTCGAACCCTGCGCTGCCATCCCGGGCCTCCATGCGCGAAGAGAAGTTACCTCCCACACGAAGATCCACCACGGCGGCGGTGGTGTGCCAGTCTTCCGAGGCGGCATTCCACTGCTGGATATCCTCGGGTGTGGTGTACGCACGCCAGACTTCCTCGAGGGGTGCTGCAACCATGGTCTCGACGGTAATTTTCACAGCCTCTCCCTGGCGACTACGGGTTGACCTGCCCCGCTGTGCTAATATTGACCATCCAGTTCATTCCAAAACGATCCCTGCACATCCCAAAAATATCACCCCAGGGAGCTTTCTCGAGGGGTACGCTGACCTCCCCGCCTTCCGAGAGCTTCTCGAAGTAGAGGCGCAGTTCTGGCTCGTTATCACCGCTGAGAGAGAGCTGGACGCTGGCCCCGGGTTGATACTCCATGCGATTGGGGGTATCGGCAGCCATGAAGATGATCCCGTTATCGGCCTCCAGCATAGAATGCATTATCTTGTTGGCTTCGCCGGGATCGTCGGAAGCATTGAACTCTGCGAAGGTGTTCAGGCTCAGCTTCCCGCCGAATACGGTCTGGTAAAACTCCATGGCCTGGCGGGTGTTGTCTCTAAAGTTCAGATATGGATTCAGCCTCGAGTACATAATTCCTCCTGTGCAACCTTCATTTAAGTTCTCGCCAGATATTATGCCAGCATTGTTTAGATAGTTTCAGGTGTCTATAGTATAACTTTTTCCTTGCTCCGTGCCCCCGTTCCACCTCGAAGTCGAATCGCCCAGAGACACGCCCCAGGAGCTATGAAAAACAATACTTCGTGAATGTTGTCAGCAGCGCCCAGGTTGGAATGCGGTCTGGGAGTTACCCTATGACCTCAAACCGTGATGCCGATTGAAAGATCAGCTACCTGCTGTGCCTGTCAGAAGGGGCGTGTTCTTTTGAGTTCGACCTCGAGGGTTCCAAAGTTTTCTAGCTGCAGTAGCTCCACTTCGCCCTGCTTCTTGGCTTCCAGGAGGGCGGCAAAAGCCACGGTCTGCTCGCCCCAGCCGCGCAAAGGCAGGCGGCTGAACTGGGTTTGGCGTACCCCCCACAAAAACCCTTTGATGCGTTCCCAGGCTTCGTGCAGACCAAAGGTCTCGGGCTCCAGCAGCAACTCGGCCCGCCGGGCAAAGGGCTCTACCGCCCGCACCAGCATTTGCAGCGGCATTGGACGCAAGCGACGATCTTTGGGGAGGGGCGAGGGTGGCACCGCCAGTACGCGGGCGCGTTCACGCGAGCGTTGCTCGAGGAAGGCAATGGCCTCTTCCAGGGCCAGGAGGGTCTCGAGAAAGGCGGGGCCGTCGAGCGGTTCCTCCTCTTCGTCCTCGACCAGAACAAGCTGGGGACGCCTGGCAAAAGCCCGCAGCTTAAAGAGCACCAGCTCGGCCAGGATGGGCAGCAGATCACCTCGTTCGGAAAGCCCCAGGGCCTGTACCTGGGCCAGCGCCTGATCGGTCAGGGCCAGCACCGGCAGGTCTTTGGCGGCAATTTTGCCCTTGCGCACCTGCTCGGAAAGCTCCCTGGGCGTTCCGGCAAAGGTGTTGAACGTGAGGGTAATCATGACAGACTGGCCCAGATCACCTGGAAGCCACCTTTAACTGCTCCCTGCTCCCCGACCCCCGACCCCTGGCCTTGAGCAGACCGAACTTTTCCCGCACCTCTTCCAGGGTAGCTCCGGCGATAGTTCGGGCCCGGGTCGCACCGTCCTCGAGGGCATCCAGCACCTGCTCGGGGTTGGCCCGTAACTGCTCGGCCCGTTCGCGGATAGGCCGCAGGGTTTTCATCATTTCCTGCAGCAAAAGCTGTTTGACCACCAGCGTCCCGATCCCCCGGCGCCGGTACTCCTCGCGCAAAACCTGCACGAGCTCGGGGGCGGCAAAATACTGCAAGAATTTGAACACCACGCTGCGTTCGGGGTCGCCGGGGTCGGAAAGGCGGATGCGGGCGGGGTCGTCGGGCATGGTGCGGATTTTGGCCCAGATGCCCTCCTCGCCCTCCAGCAGGCCGATGGTGTTGCCCACGCTCTTGGACATCTTGGCCTTGCCATCAATGCCAGGTACGCGGGGCGCGCTGGCATTGAGATAGATATCTGGCTCGGGGAAGGTCTCGCCGTACTCGAGGTTCCACCGGCGGGCGATTTCGCGGGCAAGCTCAAGGTGCTGGGTCTGGTCGTCGCCCACCGGTACGGTGTCGGCTTTGTAGATCAGAATGTCGGCGGCCATCAGCACCGGGTACATCAGCAGGCCCGCTGGCACCGACTCGAGCCTGGCGGCCTTGTCCTTAAACTGGGTCATGCGGGTCAGGTCGCCGTAGGGGGTCTGGGTGGTGAAAATCCAGGCCAGCTCGGTGTGTTCAGGGACATGCGACTGCACAAACAAAATCACCTTGTTCGGGTCGAGGCCGGCCGCGATGTTCACCAGGGCGGCCTCCAGGGTGCGCTGGGCCAGGAGGTCTTTGTCGTAGGCGGCTGGGTTGGTGGGCGCGTGATAATCTACAATGCAAAAAATTGCGTCCCGCCCCAGCCTTTCCCCCAGTTCGATGTAGTTGACCATTGCGCCCAGGTAGTTCCCAATGTGCAGATCGCCCGTGGGCTGAAAGCCAGAGAAAACCCGCTTCATGCCCGATAGGATAGCAGGGTTGGGGGGCCACGTACACCGTTACCTGGGAACACATCTTGATCTACTCCTCGGGTGGCTGGCAGCAGAATAGAAGCCTTCCACTGCCTAGAGCGTGGAGATGGTCTGCAGGCCAGGTTATTCTGGATAAAATGCGAACCGCCGGGTCTACTCGGCCCTCCGCACCGCCGGGGCCGGCCAGCAGCAGGGTGGGCTGGCGCTGCACCCTGTATGGTCTGGGTGAGCGGCGCACGGGCAAGCGTTTTCACGCTTTCTAAAGGAGAATCTATGGATCTACTATTGCTGAGCCCCACCCGGTTTGAAGCAGACTTCCTGAAAGGCCGGAGCTTTGACTTTCACGGGAGGACTGGGTTGCGCGGCGAGGGCTGGGCCTGGCTGGAAGCGGGCATCGGCAAGGCCAACACTGCCGCAACCCTGGCGGCCTTTGCGCAGCGGCGAAAGTTTGACCGCGTGCTGCTTTTCGGCGTTGCGGGCGCCTATGCAGATTCCGGTCTGCAAATCGGCGACACGGCTCTGGCGGAGAAGGAAATCCAGGCCGACTTGGGGGTGCGCGATGGCGGCATGAAGGGTATGGGCTTTCCCACCCTGATCCTGGGCGCGAGCCATTATCACAACCGCTTCCCGCTAGACAGGGTCTTTACGGGTGAACTCGAGACCAAGTTGGGTTTACCCCGCAAGCAATTCCTTACCCGCGATCTGGTATCCGAAAACCCCACCGAGGCCAGACATCTGTCACTCAAGTGGGAGGCCGACCTGGAAAACATGGAGGGTGCGGCCTTTGCCCAGACCTGCTTGTGGCTGGGCCTGGCGGGAGCCGAGTTGCGCGCGGTTTCCAACATCGCTGGCATCCGTGACCGATCGCAGTGGCGCATCAAACAAGCCGTGGAGTCGCTGGAGAGCCACATTTTACGTATCATCGAGCCATGACCGACATCACCCGGCGAATTTACACGGGCATGCAGGTGTGGCCCGGCGATACCCCCTTTAGCTACGAGCTGGTTTCGCAGATTTCTAAGGGCGAAAGTGTGAACGTGGGCAAGATTTCCAGCACTACTCACCTGGGCACCCACCTGGACGCACCCTGGCACTACATAGACGACGGTGGAAAGCTGGAAACCGTTCCGCTCTCGGTGCTGGTCGGCCTTTGCCAGATGGTGGACGCCAGGGGGCAGGAGGTGCTAACAGCGGAATTCCTACAGACTGTACAACTTGCCGAGCGAACCTTGTTCTACACCGGCCAGCCCAACGACTGGCAGACCTTTCCGCAGACTTTCATGCACGTCTTGCCCGAAGCAGCAGAATATATGGCCAGCCAGGGGGTAGCGCTCTACGGAACCGACTGTCCCAGCGTAGATACGCTCAACTCCAAGGATTTGCCTGGACACAAGGCATTTGCCAGGGCTGGGATTTATATCCTGGAAGGGCTGGCCCTGGAGGGGGTGCCTCCGGGGGGTTACAAATTGATCGCGCTGCCGATGCGCATGGAAGGCACCGATGGGTCGCCGGTACGGGCAGTACTGCTCCAGGAGAGAAGGGAAGGTTGGTTTGGCGGGATTTAGGTCGGGCGATTGGCCCTTCAGCACAGGTTTGATCATGAATTAAGTCGGGCGCATCCATCCGCTTCAGAAGCGTGCTCTCGAAGGTGCATCAAGAAGGTGGGCTGTGGAATCGCCATCATCACTGGGCACAGAGGGGTATTCCAGGCGACTCTGAGAAAGGGGCTCATTTCAGGCCATGCCTGCTGGGTGATTTTGAAACGCTCACCCGAAAAATGCTGTGCGGTGGGCCCCTCTGGCAGACCACCATTGCGCCGGGGTGGTAAATCCTTTCGTCCTCAGCACGCAGTTTAATGAAGTGGGCTACTTCCCGAACCCCGAACCCAATGCTGCCATCGTGGTTGCATTCTGGGTAGTAGCTGGTTGGTCGGGATGCTGTCCTGGTTTGTAATCCCTTCCGATGCACAACCGGATCACCGAACCCTTTGCTACCGTCGAATCGTTATTTTTAGATTAGGGCATTAACGAAGCCAGGTGGCTCGAGCCGGCGTTTTTGTAACGGGAACTGGGGGTTTAACGTTTGATTTCCGCATCGAGAGTTTCCAGGGGATTTAGCATTAGGACGAGCAGGGGTAACCTTAATATCCGTCTAATCCCTTTGTTCTGTAATCCTTTCGGGAGTAGCAAACATGAACAGATACCAGATTCTTGCCCTACTAGCAGTGGCCGCAGTCTTACTGGGTGCATGTTCCTCGATGCCTTCGCGGGTTCAAACCGAGCAGCCGGAGTATGTGATGACCGTGCGGGTAGGTGCACATGAGACTGTACAAAGCCTCGAGCGTCGCTTTGGGGGCAGTGTCTTGGTACTCGAGCCTGGCCGGTACGCCGTGCTAAGCGTCAAGCCCGATCCGCGCGGGGGCGTATCAACTGCGAGTAGCCATGTAGAGCCAAACCACAGTCGCTTCCTGGCTGGAGGGCAGATTGCCTGGATGAACGGTCAGTCTAATCTATGGGCCGGCGGTCAGTCTAACCTCTGGGCTGGGGGGCAGTCTAACCTTTGGGCCGGCGGTCAGTCTAATCTATGGGCCGGCGGTCAGTCCAACCTCTGGGCCGGGGGCAGTTTCGCCTGGATGCCGCAAAATACACAGATCTGGCAGCACATCGGGTTGCCGCAAGCCCACAGTCTGGCTCGCAATTTAGGCTCAGGCGTCAAGGTTGCGGTGATAGACACCGGTGTGGATCTCGATCACCCAGCGTTGCGCGATGCGCTCGCACCAAAGAGCGAACACTGGGACTTTGTAGAC
Source organism: uncultured Meiothermus sp. (assembly GCF_937863175.1). Lineage (GTDB taxonomy): Bacteria > Deinococcota > Deinococci > Deinococcales > Thermaceae > Meiothermus. The sequence continues at coordinate 7,411 of NZ_CALMCQ010000046.1, forward strand.
AACGACCCCGTACCCCAGGAGCAGGGAACTTTTGGTCTGGGCGGCTACGGCCACGGAACCAACGTCGCAGGGATCATTCGCCAGATTGCCCCACGGGCTACCATTCTGCCGCTGCGGGTACTGGGGCCCGACGGCCGAGGGGATGTCGTCCACCTTGCCGCAGCCATTAATCGGGCCGTTGCTAATGGTGCTAATGTAATTAACCTTAGCCTTGGAAGCGAGAACCCTTCCCCAGCCGTCGAAGCCGCCCTTGAGGCTGCAACCGCCGCCGGGGTAATGGTGGTGGCGTCGGCTGGAAATGCGGGCAACACCCAGGTTACCTACCCGGCCTCGAGTGCCCGTGGTGCCGATGGATGGCAGAGGCTCAGCGTAACGAGTATCAATTTGAGCGACGCCAGGTCTTTTTTCGCCAGTTATGGTGAATCCATCGAAGTCGCAGCCCCTGGCGAGGCAATTTACGGCCCTGCCCCAGAGAACCAAATGGCAGCCTGGTCGGGTACTTCGATGGCTGCCCCGATCGCAGCCGGCGCACTGGCACTGGCACTGGGCGAGACACTGGTAGTTCCTATGAAGAATCTCGCCGATGAGTTGATGGTACGCGGTAGCGACCTGTACAACAACGACCTCAACGAACGGTACAAAGACCTCTTAGGCGATGGGAGGATCAACCTCGAGGAGTTCCTGGTCAACACTATTCTTCGATAAGCTGGCAGCCCGTTTCTGGGTCTTTTCCTCGCAAGCTACCTTCTCCCATCACCAGGAGAGGGTAGTTTCTGATTGCCTCCCGGGAGTACCAGACGGGATAAAGGTAGGCGTCACCGGGTGGCACTTCCAGCACGCAAGCGAATGGTGGCAAATACCTGCACATGGCTGCTTCCAAACTGTGTTGGGGACAAATGTTTACCCACAACCATGCGGAGCCGACTGGCGCAAT
>NZ_CALMCQ010000047.1 GCF_937863175.1 uncultured Meiothermus sp.
GACCAGGCCGGTGAGGACACCCACTACCAGGCCGTCCAGGATAATTTTGAGGTAGGAGCGTTGCTTGGGTGGGGCCTCGAGCCTGGGCGGGCGGAACATCAGGAGGGCCGCTGCCAGCATCACCACCGCGAACAAGCCCAACTGCCAGACCCCGGGCACCCACTGGGAAAAGTAGGCGCCCAGGTAGGTTCCTGCCATCCCCGGAATTCCAAACAACAGGACGCTGTTCCAGTCAATTAGCCGCCGGAGGCCGTAGGGTATGGCCCCTACCAGAGCAATCAGGCCCACGATAGCCAGCGACTCGGCAATGGCCAGCTTCTCCGGGTGGCCCACCAGATAGATCAGAACCGGCACGGTCAGAATGGAACCGCCCGAACCCAGCATTCCCAGTGACAGGCCAATCAAAACCGCGCCGACCAGGGCTAGGAGCAAGGGGCATCCTCCGGCTTAAAACCAGTCTCAGGCAGGGCGCTTTTGCCTGGAGCAGGGATTTCTACTGCCAACTGCGGAGAGGGCTGCCCTGAATCCTCATTGGAGGCAGGTTTCGTTGGGCGCTCGAGCGTGTAGCCCTGGGCCGCATACCCCTGAATACCCCCCACCAGCCGGGCCACCTCGATGCCCTCGTACTCGAGCACCTCGGCGGCCAGCCCGGCCCGGCTGCCGCTTGCACAGAGGGTCACGATGGGGCCTTGCAGGCTATCCAGGTGCTCCAGAAGCTGCCCCAGCGGGACATTGCGCGAGTGGGGGATGCGGGCGCTCTCGAACTCTCCCTGTTCACGCACATCCAGCAAGAGCGCACCGCGCTTCTGCCAGAGGGAAAGTTCGTTGGGGAAGAGATCTTGCATCACTTTACCGGCAAACGCTGCTGTTTCCAGGCCTCGATACCGCCGGCCAGATTGTAGACCTTAAAGCCTTTGCCAGCCAGGAAACGCGCCGCGCTGGCACTGCGGCTGCCACTGCGGCACTGGCAGATAATTTCTTTGTTTTGGGGCAGCTTCTCCCACTCACTTTCCAGCTTGTCCAGCGGCAGCCCCTGCGAGCCGGGGATTTTGCCTTCCTGGCGCTCCAGAGGTGTACGGACATCCAGCATCAAGGCCCCAGCCTTGAGCTTCTCCTGGGCCTCGGCAGGGCTCAGGCGGCCAACGGCCACCCCGCCCCCCAGCAGGTTCTTAAGCCAAGCGATCAACGTTCCACCTCGAGCCCGGCGCTCATCCAGCCGTAGGTGCCGCCCTCGAGGTTGCCCACACTGGCCCGGTCAAAGCCATGTCCCACCAGGTATTCCGCAGCCTGGGAGGAACGGCCACCGGAGGCGCAGACCACCACCAGCTTGCGGTTTTTGGGGAGCCTCCCCACCTCGGCGGTAAAGCGTCCCAGCGGGACGTTGACGGCTCCCGGCACGTGCCCCATCGCGTACTCGTAGGGTTCACGTACATCCACCACGTAGGCTCCCTCTTGTACCCAGGTCTGGGCCTCGTGCGGGGTGAGCTCAGTAAAGGCGGTCTGGTGGTAGGTAGCTTCCACGGGGTGGGTATCCAGGGCCAGCCCAGCCTGATACCAGGCCATGATGCCCCCGTCCAGGTTGAGCAAATTGGTGTAGCCTTTGGCCGCAAGCCAGCCAGCAGCCTGGGAGCTGCGGTTGCCGCTACGGCAGTAGAGAACCACCGGCTGATCGTGGGGAACCTCCTGGTAGCGCCCGGAGAACTCCGACAGGGGGATCAGCTCCGCACCCTCGATGCGTACCTGGGCATACTCTTCGGGCTCGCGTACATCCACAAAAAAGGTCTTCCGCTCGAGCAGCTTCTGGGCTTCTTTAGGGCTGATGTCTTTGTAGGGTACGGTCAACATGGGTCTCCTTGAGGTGTTTCCAAAATATGCAGTCTGATGCATCAAGCTCGGTCTGCAGCTGGCTACTGCGCTATTGAGGATGCGCAAGGCCTGCTGGTTCTGCTTGCGCATCCTGATGCCGGATGGCCCCGTTTAGACGTGGCTGGCGCAGGGAATCCCGGCCTCACACCAGGCCATAAGACCCCCTTCCAACTGCCAGACCTTGTTGTGGCCAAGGCGCTGCAGGGTCTGCAAACCCTCCTGTGAACGGTTGCCGCTGCGGCAGTAGACCAGAACCGGTTGCTCGCGCTCGAGGTAGAGCGGGGCCAGGGATGCGAGCGCAGAAAGCGGGAGCCGCAGCGCACCCGGTAGCATCCCTTCGGCCCACTCGTGCGGCTCTCGAACATCTACGACCTGGTACCGGCTCAGGGTCTGATAGGCAGTCTTGGTGTCCAGGTTTCTATTCATAATGTGTTCTGTTTTGTGCTGCGCCCTGGTTCTGGCTCGAGAACCAGGGCCTGGCTGGTTATGTTTCAGGCTCCGACTGCTTCGCGGGGCTGGCCTTTTTCAATTGCAAAGCCCTCGTGTTGCCAGGCCCGGATGCCCCCGGTCAGGTTAATCAGGTTGGTAAATCCCACCGATAGCAGCGCGCTAATGGCAGTAGAGGAGCGGTCTCCGCCCAGGCAGTGCACGATCACCGGCCTGTCTTTGGGGATGCGCTGCTGGTTGCTCATCACCCGTCCAGCATGGATGTTCTGGGCGCCGGAAATATGCCCGGCCAGGTACTCGTCGGCCCCGCGCACGTCCAGGATGGCAGCCTCGCCCTTTTCCCACAGCACTTTGGCTTCGGCAGCGGTGATCTGGGGGACGATCTCGAGCTCACGCTCGGCATAGCCCTCGAGGCTGGGGATATACCCCACTACCCGATCCAGACCAATCCGCACCAGACTGGTGACCAGGTCGTCAACCTGCTCGCTGCCCGCCAGAAGAACCAGATCCTGGTCGTAAGGCAGCAGCCAGCCTGCCCAGGTCGAGAAACTCTTGCCCCCTGGCAGGTTGATAGCCCCCCGGAGGTGCCCGCCGGCAAAAGCCAGCTTGTCGCGGGTATCTACCAGGATGGCCCCCTGGGCCAGCCTTTGCTGGAACTGGGCTGGGGCTAACCGGTCGGGCTTGGGCAGGCTGCCCAGGATGGGCATTCCGTCGCGGTTCAGCCGCTTCATCTGGGCGAAGTAGTAGGGGGCTTCGGGCTGGCCGGAAAGCAGGGCCCTCACAAAGCCCTCCTCGTCGCCGGAGCGCAGGTAATCGGCCCACCAGGAGAACAGGCGCTCATAGCCCACCGTGGTGCTGGCCACCGCTCCCAGCCCTTTGCCGCAGGCACTGCCCGCACCGTGGCCGGGCCAGACCTGAACATAGTCGGGCAGGGCGAGGAATTTTTCCTTAAGGCTTTTGAACATGCGCCGAGCCCCTGGTTCGGCGGTGCCCAGGATGCCAGCGGCCTCTTCCAGCAGGTCGGGGCGACCGATATCCCCCACAAACACAAAGTCGCCGGTCAGGATAAAACCCGGCTCGGTGGCGGCAGCGCCGTCCTGCACCAGAAAGCTGATATGCTCGGGGGTGTGGCCGGGGGTATGCACCACCGTGAGGGTGATATTGCCCAGCCTGATCTGGTCGCCATCGCGCACAAGCTGGTAGTCGAAACCCTCGAGGCCGCTGTATTTCCAGTTTTCGTCGCCTTCGTCGGTCAGGTAAAGTTTAGCCCCGGCGGCCCTGGCGAGCTCGCGTGCGCCCGAAAGGTAGTCGGCGTGGATGTGGGTCTCGGTGACCGCCACGATCTGCATACCGTTTTTGCGGGCCTCCTCGAGGTAGACCTGAACATCCCGTCGGGGGTCAACCACGATTGCTGTACCCTGCGACTGGCACCCGATAAAGTAGCTGCCCTGGGCCAGTCCTTCCTCGTAAATCTGTTTGAAAAGCATACTCACCCTCCTGGCTAGTAGAATATATCCCCAGGGGGTATTATGTCAAATACCCGTATGGGATATATCAATCGGAGAGGAATGAAATCAGAAATGTTAATAACTTCCAGTTTTGTCTAAGAATGAGTGTAATAATTTTCTCGTTCAGGGCTTGCACGATTGCTTCTACTGTTGACACCAACTATACCACCGATGCCCCATCCACCCTCCGGGGCCAGGCTCAATGGTTCTCAGGTGTACAGGCCGGACTTGTCCTGACCCAAAGGAAAGCTACAGCGTGGCCACCTCCAGTGCGGCCGAGCTGGAAAGCCCTCCGGTGATGGGCACCT
>NZ_CALMCQ010000048.1 GCF_937863175.1 uncultured Meiothermus sp.
GTAAAATCCTCGGCGGGTTGACTAACAAAAATCATCTTCGACACGTCGAGACTCCTTTAGCCTGGAAGTAGAAAACAACTTTGCTGAGGCCCGGGTATTGTTTAAACTGCACTACTGGTATCGAAACGCCACAACGGTATTCGGCACCGACACCCCCCTTCTAAACGAGGTTTGTGAGACCAGGTGGCTGCTTGATTACGAGCTGTAAGTTTCGAAACCTCGTTCTAGTCTCGCATGGTAGCGCGTATCAAGTTCCACTGCAAGCCGGATCTCAGATGACAACTCGATGCTAGATACGTCAAGATCGGGGTGTGAGGGCGGCTGAGGTAGTTGTGGTTGGGGCCGGGATTGCCGGGCTGGGGGCGGCCAGGGTGCTGCACGAGGCCGGGCTCGAGGTTCTGGTGGTGGCCCGCGAGCTGGGCGAGGCCAGCCGGGTGCCGGATGCGCTGCTCAATCCGGTGCGGGGCAAGCGTGGAAGCGTGGCCCCAGAGGCCGAGGAGGCTTTGGAAGCCCTCTGGGATTTCTATCCCCGGTTTGTCCCTGTGCGCCAGGGTATCCTTCGCCCGGTTCCCGAGGCGGATCGGGGAGCGTGGAAGGCGAAACTCGAGGGCCGCCAGATTCCCCATGTGTGGCTGGACGAGGGCCTTTACCTCGAGAACGCGGGCTGGCTCGAGACCACCCCGCTGCTGCACCGTCTGGCCGAGGGCTTGCAGATTCTCTATGCCGTGGTAGAGCGGCTCGAGGGGAGTACGGTCTGGCTGCGGGGGGGCCGCAGGCTGGACTGCCGGGTGCTGGTCTATGCCGGAGGAGCCAGCGGGGCCCATCTGATCGGGCTGGGCGGGCGCTTCACCCCTGGCTCGGTGCTGGTGACCAGGGAGCACTTCAAGCAGGCCCGGTCGTATGGCGTGTACGTGGCCGGGCATAGCCTGGGTGGAAGTTATCTGCCCCATCAGAACACCTATGCGCTGCATCAAACGCAACCCCACGAGGTCGAGTGGCTGCTTTCGGAGGCGCAAAAACTGCTGGGCTACCGGCCTGAGTTTGGCTCGTCTTGGGCCGGGGTGCGCTACCGGCTGGACAAACACTACCTCAAGCCGATTCCCGGCGGCTACGCCCTCACCGGCTTTGGCTCGGCGGCCTACTTCTACGCACCGCTCTACGCAGAGCGCTTGTTAAGGCGACTATCAGAGGGTTCCTGGTAAACTGACGGCGATGCAGCAATACCACGATCTGATGCGCTTCGTGTTGGAGCACGGCCAGGACAAACCCGACCGCACCGGAACCGGCACCCGCTCGGTTTTTGGCTACCAGATGCGCTTCAATCTGGCCGAAGGGTTCCCGCTGGTCACCACCAAAAAACTCCACTGGAAGAGCATTGTCCACGAGCTGCTGTGGTTTTTGCGGGGCGATACCAGTACGCGCTACCTCAAGGAGAACGGGGTCTCGATCTGGGACGAGTGGGCCCGCGCCGATGGCGAGCTGGGGCCGGTTTATGGCAAGCAGTGGCGGAGCTGGGCCGGGGCCGACGGCCAGACCATAGACCAGATCTCCTCGGTGGTGAACGAGATCGGGCGCAACCCCGACTCCCGCCGTCTGGTGGTGAGCGCCTGGAACGTGGCCGACCTGCCCAAAATGGCCCTGGCCCCCTGCCATATCCTGTTTCAGTTTTATGTGGCCCAGGGGCGGCTTTCCTGCCAGCTCTACCAGCGCAGCGCCGACGTTTTTCTGGGGGTTCCCTTCAACATTGCTTCCTACTCGCTCCTCACGCTGATGGTGGCCCAGGTGACGGGTCTGAAACCGGGGGATTTTATTCACACCCTGGGCGATGCCCATCTCTACACCAACCACTTTGAACAGGCCCGGCTGCAACTAGAACGTGAGCTGCGCCCGCTGCCCACCGTCAGGCTCAACCCCACGGTGACCGATTTGTTTGGGTTCAAGTACGAAGACATCGGACTCGAGGGCTACAACCCCCATCCGCGCATTGCCGCGCCGGTAGCGGTCTGATGCAAAAAATCGTTCTGGTGGTGGCGATGGATCAGAACCGGGCCATTGGCCGGGGGGGTGCGCTGCCCTGGCATCTGCCCGATGACCTCAAGCGGTTCAAGGCCCTTACGCTGGGCAAGACCGTGCTGATGGGGCGCAAGACCTACCAGAGCATTGGCCGCCCGCTGCCCAAACGCCGGAATGTGGTTTTGACCCGAGACTCCCGCTTCAGGGCAGAGGGGATCGAGGTTGTGCATTCGCTGGAGGATGCGCTCCAGCGGGGCCCCGAGTTGATGGTGATGGGCGGGGGCGAAATATACACCCTTTTCCTGCCCCTCGCGACAGATATGTATCTGACGCTGGTGGATACGGTGGTGCCCGATGCGGATGCCTTTTTCCCGGCCTGGAACCGTGCGGACTGGCTCGAGACCGGTCGGGAGTTTCACCCCGCCGACGAGCGGCACGCTTTTGCGTTTAGTTATGTTGACCTGAAGCGCGCATAACCCTGGTTGCCGACTATTCCCCGCCGCTCCCGTCTGAATCGCCACCTGAGGCATCAAAGCTGCTATCCAGACCGGCAAAGGCTTGATCCAGGCTGTCGTAACTGGCCTTGCTGGGGTCAGGGTCGTGGCTGCCTGCGCCAAAGATTGGGATAAACGAGCCTCCCCCATCGTCCTGCCGTGCGATCAGGGCATTGATTTCGCCGAAGTAAGGCCACAGCTCGGGCACCAGAATGGCCGCAGACCCCAGGTGGGCCATCAGCGCGACCACCTGAGGGGGGTCGTCTCGGAGCAGGCGAGCGATCTGGCGGGCCTGGGCCATCTGATCTTCGAGCTGCTCCTTCTGCGCGAGTCCAGCCGCGGTGTGCCGATAACGAGTGGTTTTGAACCACCCCATCCCCCCTTGTGGCCGAGACTCGAGCAACCCCAGCCGCAGCAGACCTGGCAGAATGATTTTTTGCTTGAACTGCTCGTAGTTTGAACCATACTCTCTTCGTAGTTGTTGGAGTACCTGACCCACCTCCGGACCATGTCGGAGGGCGCTGCGAAGGTCGCCCAGCAAACCATACAGAACCAGGTTTTTGGGACGCTCGCCGGGGCTTAGATGCAGATTGGTACTGCTAACCTTGAACCCCAGCCAGCCGCGCCGGGAGGTCTTACCCAGGTGCACCAGCCCCACGGCCATCAGTTCTTTGACCCCCACCTTCAGAGCTTCTGGTGCCTCTACGGCAGGGTTTAGCAGAACCAGCAGTTCGGGTGCGCTCAGGTCTTTGGTGTCCACTGCCTTAGTTTGCTGGAACATGACATCCTCCAGGGTCGGGGCACAGGATGGCCGCTGCATCAAGCTCGAAATGTATCCGGGTACTGCACCTGCAACGGTTTTGGCGAACTCGACATGGCGTTGGGCCCAACAAAAAAAAGCGGAGCATTTTCGCTCCGCGCTGGTAAAAGCTCCGCCCTACTCGAGGTTCGCTTGGGGTAGATAGGTTCCCGCATCCAGCCTCCCAACTTCAGGTTGGCGGAGCATTGTCAGAAGATGGTCACGCACAACTGCAAAAAACCTCCCCCTGGGCGGGGAGGTCGGTGGCCCACACGGGTTAGGCCAGGCCCAGGCTCAGCTCTTCTTCTTCGAAGGCAATGCCGCCGTCCTTGAGGGTGATGTAGAGGGTGCGACCAGGGCGGGAAAGGAGCTCGAGCGAGAGGGGGTCTTCGACTTTTTCGCGGATCAAATTGCGCAGGATCCGGGTGCTGCCCTGTTTGGGGGCCTGTTCGACCAGCCAGGCTGCCACGGTAGGATCAAACCGCACGGTTTTTTCGCGGGACTCGAGTTCTTTGGCGATGTCCTCGAGCATGATCTGCGTAACCTGCACCAGCTCGGGTTCGCTGAGGTTGCGGAAGCGGATCACCTCGTCGAGGCGGTCGAGGAACTCGGGGGTGAAAATTGCCTTGAGGGGGCTCTCGGTGTCCACCTCGCGGCTGGTGAAGCCGATGGCCGGCCCTACATTGAAGCCGGTATTGGAGGTCATGATCAGGATCACCCGGCGGAAATCCACCGTACGACCCAGGCCATCGGTGAGGCGGCCTTCGTCCAGCACCTGCAGGAAGGTGTTGTAGATGTCGGGGTGGGCCTTCTCGATCTCGTCCAGCAACACCACACTAAAGGGCTGGCGGCGCACCGCTTCGGTCAGGCGGCCCCCCTGCTCGTAGCCCACATAGCCGGGAGGAGCCCCGATCAGCTTGGAAATCGAGTGCGGCTCCTGAAACTCGCTCATATCGAAGCGAATCAGCGCACGCTCCGAGCCAAACAGCACTTCGGCCAGGGCTTTGGCCAGGTGGGTCTTGCCTACCCCCGACGAGCCAGCGAACAGGAAGCTGGCCGAGACGCGGGTGCGCCCGCCCAAACCCACCCGGCTGCGGCGCAGCGCGGCGGCCAGGGCCTCGACCGCTTCCTGCTGGCCGATCACCCGCTTGTTGAGTTCTTCTTCCAGCCCAAACAGCTTGCTGTCGTCCTTGTCATCTACGTAAACGCCGCCCCAGGAGTCCACCACGCACTCGATGTCCTCACGGGCTACCAGGGGCGTGCCGTCCTCGTCCATCGCCACCGGCATGCCCAGCGAGTCGTTGAGACGCACCCGGCTGGCGGCCTCGTCAATCAGGTCAATGGCCTTGTCGGGGAAATTGCGCCCCGGCAGGCTCCGAATCCCGATCTTGACCGAGAGGCCCAGAATCTCGTCGGGAATGACCACCCCGTGGTGGGCTTCGTAGCGTGGGCGCAGACCCTTCAAAATTTCCAGGGTTTCCTCGGGGCTGGGCTCCAGCACGATAACCGGCTGGAAGCGGCGTTCTAAAGCGGCGTCCTTTTCGATATAGCGGTGGTATTCTCCGGTGGTGGTGGCCCCGATTACCTGAACCTCACCCCGGCTCAGGGGGGGTTTGAGGATGTTGGCAGCGTCGAGGGTGCCTTCCGCGCCGCCTGCCCCAATCAGCGTGTGCAACTCGTCAATAAAGGCCACTACCTTGGCATTCTTCAGTTCTTCGATAATCTGGCGCAGGCGCTCTTCAAACTCACCACGGTACTTGGTTCCGGCCACCACACCGGCCAGGTCTACCGAGACGATCCGCGCTCCACGCAGCACCGGTGGCACCCGCCCCTCGGTAATGGCCTGGGCCAGTCCTTCCACGATGGCGGTCTTGCCCACGCCGGGGTCGCCCACCAGTACCGGGTTGTTCTTGGTGCGGCGGGCCAGAATCTGAATCACCCGGTTGATTTCCTCGGCCCGGCCAATCACCGGGTCGAGCTTGCCCTCGCGGGCCTCGCGGGTCAGGTCACGCCCGTACTCGTCGAGGAAAGGGGTGGCCACAGCCTTTTCTTTGGTCTGCTCACCGGCTTGCGACAGCACCCGCCAGCGGATGGTGTCCACATCTTTGGCGTAATGGGTCATGATGCGGTAGGCGATGCCGTCGCCCTCGCGGATGATGCCCAGGAGAATATGTTCGGTTCCAATGACCTGGCTGGACATGTTGCGGGCCTCGGCGCCGGCCAGTTCCATCACCCGCCGGGCCCGGGGCGTGATAGCGGGCGGTTCGCCGGTGCGGCTGCCCTCGCCCCGCCCGACCAGCTCTTCGACCATCCGGCGCATGGCTTCCAGGCTTGCCCCGTACTCCATCAGGATGCGCGCCGCGGTACCGCCTTCGCGCATCAGGCCCAGAAGCAGGTGCTCCGGCCCGATCATGCTATGACCCAGGCGGCTCCCTTCTTCCCTGGCATAGTGAAATACCAACCTGGCGCGGTCGTCGTACCTGTTCAAGTGCGAACCTCCTGGTATTTAGGGCATGTATTCATAGCGCCGCTTTCTTCCTACCTCAATAGTACAGTATGCCTCGCTCTTTCCAGGTGTTTGCGCGACACGTTACGAAGCATTGCCGTGGGTTTGCCTTAATCCTAAAAAACAGCTTAGCCCAACCCCACCAGACCCGGTTAGCGACATTTGTCCTGGACAGATAAATCCCCATTAACTGGGTATCAGAAAGCTGGCATCGCTGAGGAAAGTGACGGATGGCTAAACCAGGTTAATGCCCGCAACCCTCTCAAAAACCTGCCGAAGTCGCGTTTTTCGATGGGAGCGATCCGCACGGCGCCCTTCTACCCTATAGCGGGAATAGAGGTTCTCGAGCGCAATCTCCAGGTCTACACAGGATAATCTCAGCATTCCACTCTCGATTTTCTCGTAATGCCAGCCGCCTTCAACCCGTCTGAAAACCTCCGCCCGCACGGTGTCTGGGTCGAGCAGCACGTCCCTCTGCAAGCTCGGCAGGGCCTGGTAATTCAACCATTTTTCGCCCCGGTCGGTTTCTGCGGTGCGGTCGGATAAAACCTCCACCATCAGGCAGGGTTTTTTGACGATTCTGGGGTCGTCCTCGGTCTCGCAGTACACCATCACAGCGGGGTAGTAGGGGGCATGGTTGGCCAGAACCAGGGTATCGGCAGTGGCTACCAA
>NZ_CALMCQ010000049.1 GCF_937863175.1 uncultured Meiothermus sp.
CAGGCGAGGGGGGGGTGGGTGCAGGTGGGGTGGCGGCGGGTGGGGCTGGCACCAGATCCCCTAGTTGCACCCCCTCCTTCTGTAAGGCCGCCTGAGCCTGGGCCATGTTGGGGATAGCGCCGGGTGGGGGGGTTACTTCCTCTGGGGCTGGGGGTAGGTTTACTTCGCCAGCCATTACCCTCGCCAGGAAGGCTAGAATATCCCGTTCGACCACTGTACCATCGGGGCCAGTACCCTGAATTTGTCGCCAATCTATACCGTTTTCTTCCGCCAGACGACGGGCCAGCGGTGTGATTTTGACTTCGCTCATGCTTTCTACATCATAGCGCAGAAGTGGTGAATTTCACGGGGATATGCGTATGGGAAAAACCGTACTGGCCAAATTGCCCGAAATAATCGTTCAATTTAGACCCTTTGTGGTGTACTTAATCCTGCTATGGGGTCGGTATGTTCCAGCCGAATGGGTATAAATATGAGGGTATGGAAACCCGTTTTGCTGCCTTACTGGCCGAGTACTGCCTGGATGTGCAGCCGGGTCAGACCGTTTTGATCGAGGCCGAGCCCTCTGCGCTGCCGTTGCTCGAAGCGCTGCACCCTGCTGTTTTACAGCGCGGGGCCTTTCCAATCATTCAGCTCTTCCCGGCAGGGGTCTCGAGGCCCTTTTTCCTGTATGGAGGCGAGTGGCTGGATCAGGTTCCTCCAGCCCAGATGCAACTGGTCGAACACGTGGATGCCAGCCTGCGCATCGAGAGTGCCCAGAATCCGCTCGAGCTGAGCGATGTCCCCCCCGCCAGAATAGCCCAATACCGCACCGGATGGCGGCCCTACCTGCAAAAGCGGGCCAGAAAGCGCTGGTGTCTGACGCTCTATCCGACCCCAGGCTATGCGCAGCAAGCCGGAATGCCCACGGCTGGCTTTCGGGCCTTTGTGGAGCAGGCCCTGTACCTCGATCGTCCAGATCCGGTAGCCGCCTGGCGCGCGCTATCGGCTTTCCAGGCTACCCTGACGCAGCGTCTGCAAAAAGTAAAGGAAATACGCATCCAGGGCGATAGAACCGACCTTCGGCTCCTGGTGGAAGGACGTACCTGGATCAATTCCGATGGCAAGCGAAACATGCCTTCGGGCGAGGTTTTCACGGGTCCCATCGAATCCTCTGCTGAAGGGGAGGTCTGCTTCAATCTGCCGGTGGTGGTCTCGGGGCAACGGGTGGGGGGGGCACGGCTGCGTTTCCAGGGGGGTCGGGTGGTGGAGGCCAGGGCCGAATCGGGTGAGGAATACCTGCTCAAGATGCTCGAGGCCGACCCTGGGGCCCGCTACCTCGGCGAGGTAGGCATCGGCACCAATTTTGGCATCAGCCGACCCACTGGCCTCATCCTCTACGACGAAAAAATTGGCGGTACGGTGCACCTGGCGCTGGGGCAAAGCTATGCCGAAACCGGCGGAACCAATCACTCCTCCATACACTGGGACTTAATTCTGGATTTGCGTCAAGGGGGGCGGATTCTGGCCGATGGTGTCGTGTTGCAGGAGAACGGACAGTTTGTGGGCCTGTAGGCGGTTCCCACGAACAAGCTGTGCCCTATTCGGTTTGTCAAATCCATACGGCCCATCTGCGCGGTAGCAGAGTGATTTTCACCGGTACTTCCAGCAGTAATGGGTTGTACCGTGGGAGGGAATTTGCGCTACCCACAGAGCCGCGCCGACCCCGACCTCATAAGTGCAGCGCGTAAAACCATCCCCGAAATTTCTATCGTGGGCGCACCGGGTACCCAACTGAATGCCGAGCCCTATGCGGCGACCAACCTGCAGCAGAGCTATCTGCTGTGTAGGGGGGGGAGGTTTTGCACATCGGCAAAAGGCGGTGCAAAAAGTAAGCCGCCCGTGGTGGGCGGCTTATCGCGATGGACTCGAGGTTTAGGCCTTCTCTTTGTCCTTATCTTCTTCCAGGTCGAGCTGGCTCAAAAGGTCGCCGAATACGTCACCCAGCTTGACATTGGTATTGGAAGCCGCAGCCACACTGGGGTCGTAGTTGGTGTAGGCGGCTGCGCCACTGGAACCCCCGTAGTCGAAATCACGCTCGCGGCTGCGCCCTACACGGGGGCCGCCCTTGCCCTTGGGACGCTTGGGGCGCTCGCCACCCTTGCCATCGCGGCGTGCTTTACGGCCTTCCCCATCTTCTTCACTGGGAATGCTAACCGCCTGAGGCGGTGGGGCCAGGAGGCGCTTGCGCGAGAGGCTGATGCGCTGTTCCACGGGGTCAATCTGGAGGATGGCAGCCTCGACTTCATCGCCCTTCTTGAACATCTCGGAGGGCTTCTCGACGCGCTCGTAGGCCAGCTCGGAGACGTGAATCAGCCCTTCGATGCCAGGCTCGATCTCCACAAACACCCCGAAGTCGGTCAGGCCCGTGACCCTGCCCTTGACGGGCGTGCCGGGGGGGAAGCGGTCGGGCAGGCTCTTCCAGGGGTCGGGCTGGGTTTGTTTCAGACCCAGCGAGAGGCGGCGCTCGGCGGGGTCAATGCGCAAGACCTGGGCTTCGACTTCCCAGCCTTCCTTCAAGATTTCACTGGGGTGCTTGGGGCGCTTCGTCCAGGACAACTCGGAGATGTGGATCAGACCTTCCAGCCCAGGCTCCACTTCCACAAAGGCCCCGAACTGAGTCAGGCCCACCACCTTGCCATTCAGCTTCGAGCCGATGGGGTGCTTTTCCGAAACGGTTAACCAGGGGTCGGAGCTGAGGGCCTTCATCGAGAGGTTGACCCGCTCGCGCTCGCTATCCACCGACAAAACTTTGGCCCTGACATCCTGGCCCTTATGCACCACATCCTTGGGGTGGTTAAAACGGCCCCAGGTAATCTCGCTGCGGTGTACCAGGCCATCCACCCCACCCAGGGCCACGAACACGCCGAACTCGGTGACTTCGACCACCTGACCCTCGACGATATCGCCTTCCTTAAGTGCTGAGAGGATACTGGAACGGGCAGCCTTTTGTTCGGTTTCCAGTACGGTACGGCGCGACAGGATTACGCGGCCCTTCTTGCGGTTGAGTTCAATGATTTTGACCAGGAAACTCTGACCGACGTATTCGTCGAGTTCCGGAGTGCGCTTGAGATCTACCTGGCTGGCAGGAAGGAAGGCGCGAATACCTTCGACGGTAGCGACCAGACCCCCTTTGACCTTTTCCTTCACCTGTACCATCACGGGCTCGCCCTTGTCGAACAAGGCTTGCACCCTTACCCAGCTCTGGTCGGCCTCGGCCCGCTTCTTGGAAAGCACCACCTGGCCGTTCTCGAGGTCGGCCCGCACCACATAGGCGCTCACTGCATCGCCGGGCTTGAGCAGGTTCTTTAACTCCTCGTCGGAGAGCGGCTCCTCAGTGAGCTGGTTGAAGGGAATGATGGCCTCGGTGCGCGCGCCAATGTCCACCATCACGCCATCGTTGGTGATGAGCACCACCGTACCGGCAATGACCTGACCGCGCTGCACGGTCTTCTCGAGCCGAGCCTCTGCATCTTGCAGGGCTTGCTCCATGCTAAAAACTTGGGGCTGGGTTCCAGTTTCCACTGGAGTCTGGGTAGCTTGGTCTTCCATTCGCCTGTTTCCTCTCTGCCGTTACCTTCTGCCGCGTCAAAATTCCCACCCAGACTGCTCTGGGTTTGGTCTGGGAATAGTCTGCGCGACGGGTTGTCTCCCCAAGGATGCTAGACCCTAAGCTGAGACATACCTGTTAGTTATAGCATAGGTTTCTGGGTTTGTCCAACACGGCACAGCCCAATTGAGCATGGATAGATACCCAGTCCAGGGCGAGTTTTCTCATACTTCGTCACCAGGGGTTGGGGGTTGGACAGCCGGGTTCTGGATCCCAAACACTGCACCCTTTGAGAGGGCGCGGCGTTTTACCCCGTAGAACCCGCAATGCTAGGTGGGATTTCTGGAGCAAGCTCTACCTGGAGCACCCTCGCGTTAACCGCACTATAGGGCACTTCAACCTAGAACCAGTATTACTAGTACTGGGCGCAGTACCATCGTGTTTGCGGGTCGGCTCATCATCCAACGCAGGTGTGGCTTAGCGGTTGGTGAGACCCCGAGAGGTGCACGTGTCGCGGAGTTCGGAGTAGTCTGCATTTATGGTTAAGCCTGTCATTTCCTGCAACCCCGATGTAATGGGCGGCACCCCGGTGTTCGCGGGCACCCGAGTCCCCGTTCAGACGCTACTTGACTATCTGGAAGCTGGAGACTCCATCGATGAGTTTCTCGCGGGCTTCCCCTCGGTGAGTCGGGAACAAGTCATTGAGTTTCTCGAGCAAGCGAAAGACCGGCTGGTCGCCGCTGCCTCGTGAAGGTACTCGTTGACGAGTGTGTTGACTGGCGTCTTTCGCGCGACATCGTCGGCCACGAGGTCAAGACGGCGCGGCAAATGGGCTGGTCGACCATCCGAAATGGGGAACTGCTAGCGTCTGCTGGAACACGGCGTTGGGCCGATGAGATACCGCGCTACAGTTGGCGCCCTTCGGGTGCGTACCCCTCCACCCAGTGCGAGCCATCGGGCAGGAATTCCTTCTTCCATACGGGTAGAATTTGCTTAACGCGTTCAATGCAGTAGCGGCAAGCCTCGAAGGCCTCGAGCCGATGTGGCGAGGAAATCACGATCAGAATGGAACCCTCACCGGGCATCACCCGGCCCAACCGATGCCACAAGGCCACCCGGCCCAGCACCCAGCGCTCGCGCATCTCGGCAATAATTTGCTGCATGGTCTTCTCGGCCATGGCCGGGTAGGCTTCGTATTCCAGATGGGTTACAGCCTGCCCCTTATTGGGGCTGCGGGTGGTGCCCAGGAAGCTAATCACCGCACCGTAAGGGTCGCCTGAAGCCCAGTCCACCCAGGGTTGTACGGCCAGAACCTCGTAGGTCAGGCCCAGGTTGTCGTTACCCTGAACCCCACCCTCCCGGTGCATAGCGCTACCCACCACGGGGGAGGGAGTCGAGGAGCCCCCGGAGACGGGGGGCAAAAAAGCCAGCACATCCCCTTCTTTGAGCCCATCGCTGGCCTGGGCCAGTTGCTCGTTGATGGCCGCCAGCCCGCCAGAGAGCTGCAGGGGGTATTGCTGTTCCAGCAAGATTTTAGCATCGGCTACTGTGGAACTGGCAGGGAGGTCTAGCTCGAGCCGGGCCTGTCCCGCCTGCTCACGGAAAAGGGCAAATAACAGCACCTGAATACGCATAAGAAAGATTGTCCCGGGTCGAGGGCCCAGTGTCTAGGGGCAGAGGCTCAATGCACAGGCCAGTCGCGTACCCAGGGTGCCCAACTGCGAACCCAGAGTGGCCCGAAGCCTTCACTTCCCCATGTACACCTGGCTCATGGCAAAGGCCACCGAGAGGGCCTTTTCGTAGCGCATGCGCACTGGACCCAGCAGTGAAAGTTCGCCCACCTGATCATTAACACCGATGCCAGCCTGCACCTGCGAGAGCCCTTCGTCCTCGCCTACCCGGACGTTCATGCCTCCGGGAGGGGTGAGGGTGGGGTCGCTGGGGGCCTCAAACACCGCGATGGCCTGGCGTAAAAACAGCGGGTTCTGGGCCTCAGGCTCGCTGAGCAACAGGCCCACCCCTTCGCGGTACTCCTCCTGGCTGCCCTGGGCAAAGGCTCTGCCGATGGACTCGTAAAGCTCCATCAGGGCGGGCGTGCTGGCCTTGACGAGCCCAGATGCTCTGAACAGGCGTTGCTCGGCCTCAGTAAGCTGGGCATCGGTGGGGGTAAAGGATAGATCAATACGAGCCTCGCGCACCCGCCCTCCCTCCAGAACCGCTACCGCCAAAACCTTGCCGGGTGTCAGGTTGGAAAGGTGCACCTGCAGCAGTTTGGGTGTACGCTGGGGTTTGAGCCGCAGCATGGCCGGATAGCCCGAGAGCTTGGAGGCCACTTGTACCAACAGCCCCTCGCGTCGTGCCCCGGCACCTTCCAGCACCTGGGCCAGCTTGTCCAGGGTGGCCTGGGGCAAGGGGCTGGGTGGTAGTTTGGACAGGGCGTAGTGGCGGAATCCGGTGCGGGTGGGGATGCGGCCTGCCGAGGCGTGGGGCTTACTGGTCAAGCCCTGCAGCTCGAGTTCAATCAATTCGTAGCGCACAGTTGCGGGCGACAACGACAACTGCTCTGCCAGTACCCCCGAAGGCACAGGGGTCTGGGTCTGGATATAGCTATCCACCAGCAGGTGCAGGATGCGCAGTTGCCGCTCGGTCATGATCTACTCCAGTTTAGAACCAAACCCGCAGTCTGTGGTATTGCGGGTTGCATTGCGGTATCTGGGTTGACGATCAATAGAAAATTGCACTGCGTTGAAACAGCGACAAAATGCATGTATACGCCAAAATATTATTTTCAAATCGGTAAAGATAGGCAAAACGTCATCAAATTTGTGGACATTTGTCCAAATTATGATTGACAATATGCAAAAGCTCCGGTAGTCTCTTGCCCAGGAGGTGAAGGGTTGATGAAAAACCTTCGAGTTCCGATATTCCTGGTGGCCATGCTGACGGGCCTGGCCCTTGCCGAAGACCCCGAGTTTAGTGCTGCGGATACAGCCTGGATGCTGGTCGCTACCGGTCTGGTGCTGTTGATGACCCCGGCGCTGGCCTTTTTCTATGGGGGCCTGGTTCGCTCCAAAAACGCCCTCAACACCATGATGATGAGCTTCTCAGTACTGGGCTTTGTGGCAGTGGCCTGGGCCTTGTTGGGTTATACCCTGGCTCTCTCGGGCGATGGCAACTTTATTGGCGACCTGCGCTACCTGTTCCTCAACAACGTTGGGGTGGAGAACAAGGGGGCCATCGTCGCCATCACCATTCCGCATATGCTCTGGATGATCTTCCAGGGTACGTTTGCCATCATCACCGCAGCGCTGGTCTCGGGTGCGGTGGTCGAGCGGATGCGCTTCCCTGCTTTTTTGCTGTTCATCACCCTCTGGAGCCTCTTGGTCTACGCTCCGATTGCCAAGTGGGTCTGGGGAGGCGGCTTCCTGGCCGACCTGGGCGCCTGGGATTTTGCGGGTGGAACGGTGGTACACATCAACGCAGGGATTGCCGCTGTGGTAGCAGCCCTGGTGCTGGGCGCACGCAAAGATTTTGGGCGGCAGGCCATCCTGCCTCACAACGTGCCCTTTGTGTTGTTGGGAGCAGCCCTGTTGTGGTTTGGCTGGTTTGGCTTCAATGCGGGTAGCGCCTGGGCGGCCAGCGCAACCGCCGGGCTGGCCCTGACCAACACCATCCTGGCACCTGCTGCCACCATTGTGGTCTGGTCGCTGATTGATTTGATGCGTACAGGCCGGGTAACCGCTGTGGGGCTGGCCACCGCTGTTGTGGTGGGCCTGGTGGTGATTACCCCAGCCGCTGCTTTTGTTTCACCCTCCTTTGCCCTGGTGATGGGCGCGATTGGAGCCTTCCCTAGCTACTATGTGCTGCTATGGCGGGCCAGGAGCGGGATGGACGACTCGCTGGATGTGTTCGCCAGTCACGGCATCGGCGGCATAACCGGCGCCATCCTGACCGGGGTGTTTGCTCAAAAATCGGTCAACGGCTTGTTTGATGGCTTAATTGCGGGCAACCCTGCTCAGGTACTAATCCAGGCCTTTGCGGTACTGATTGCGGTGGTATACAGCGGGGGCATGACCTTTGCGCTGCTAAAGCTGGTAGGCGCCATCACCCCGCTCAAAGCCCCGATCAAGGAAGAGGGTGTGGGTATGGACATTACCCAGCATGGCGAAGAAGCCTACACCAGTGGCGAGGGCGCGATCCTGGTTAACACCGAATCCGCCATGCCGGCTGCCAAACCCAAGCCCGTGGGGGGCACCGACTAAGGAGGGGTGTGATGAAACTGATTGTTGCGATCGTTCGGAGCGAGAAGCTGAACGAGGTCTTGGAAGCCCTCTTCAAGGCCGAGGTGCGGGGCCTTTCGATCAGCCGGGTGCAGGGGCATGGCGGCGAGACTGAGCGGGTCGAGACCTACCGGGGCATCACCGTCAAGATGGAGCTTTCGGAAAAAGTGCGTCTGGAAATTGGCGTTTCCGACCACTTTGTAGAGCCTACCGTGCGGGCCATTCTGGCCAGTGCACGTACTGGCGAGGTGGGCGACGGGAAGATCTTCGTGATGCCGGTGGAGAAGGTTTACCGCATTCGTACCGGCGAAGAGGACACCGCTGCCGTTACCCCGGTTTCCTGAATCAACCCAACCTGCTGTTCGGATCAGGCGGAGTCATCCGTCTGGTTTCTTCTACATCTTCTGTACGCTCAAGATGCCGACCCCGGCCCCGCTGCTAATGTCGGAGATGTAGATGGTTCGGCCCAATTCCACGGTCTGACCTGGGGTTACGGGGTCTCTGGCCTCGACACAGAGGCTCAGGTGGCCAGGGATGTGGATCACCTCGAGGCCGCCCGGGCCGGGGCGCACCCGCAAGCGCTCGAGGCCCACCTCGCCGATGGCCTGTCCCAGGTCGTATTCGCTCATCAAGGTTGGGATGTATTTGCGCCGTTGCTCTGGGACAGCGCCAAAAAAATCCAGACTGATCAGGCTGGGAGTTGCCGTGGGGTGCAACACCCTGACCTCCTCCCCCCCGGATGGCCCATAGCTCATGCTCAGCCCTGCGCCCACCGGCTCGGCCCGTAGGGCTGCCAGGGCCGTTCGGCGCATCCGAACTAACATTAGACTCCCCAACAGCACCGCCCCCAGCAGCCCTGCCAAGACCCACAACCACCCCGGCCAGCCCCGCGAAACCACGATCGGGGGCACCTTCAGCCGCCAGACTGGAGGCAGTTCGACCAGGGCCCCGGGGGCACTCACCACCTTGAAGGCAGTCTCGACGACGGCCTCTTGCGGGCTCTGGTTGGAGACTCGAAGCTCAAACTGTTCGCCTGGACGCAAAGAAATGGCCGTGGGGTGATCGTTGTAGCTGACCCGCAGGGCGGGGGGTACTTCCCGGAGGCTTAGCTCGAGGGGTGAGGTAGCTTCGGCACTGCCCTCGAGGCGATACACCACCACCACGGCGCCATCCACCAGACTGGGTAAGCCCACCGATTGCAGCAGGTATTGGGCGGGTTTGGGGGGTTGGGGCTTACCCACCGGTGGAGGGGTAGCCGGTACAGCGGAGGGCACTACGGCAGGAGGAGTGCTGGGAGGGGGTTTGGTGGGTTCCGCCGACTGCCTGGCAACAGGAGGTGGGATCGGCCTGGGCTGGGCCGGAGGGGCTGCCCGGGGCTTTACCGATGGCGCCAACGCAGGGGGCTCTGGGCGTGGTCGGGACGGGGGTGCTGGCGGACTGGCTCCAGACTGGGGGGAGGTGGGCCTGGTTACAGGGTTGATGGGTTTGGGGGCTGGAGCAGGCGGAGGGCCTGGTTCTTCACCGTATTCTTTCTCTACCCCTGCCTGGACACTGCCAGGCCTGGAGGGTAGGTCTGCCGCAACCACTGGCCTACCCGGGGCCTCGGCGGCGGCTTTTTCTTCTGT
>NZ_CALMCQ010000050.1 GCF_937863175.1 uncultured Meiothermus sp.
TCCCTCGGCACCCCACCATGCTCAAGCTGCCTCTTCCAGCCTGCGGATGAAGGCTCGCTCGAGGTTGCCCCGGCCAAGCTCGAGGGCTTCCTGCAGGCTCCCCTCGTATACCAGCCGGCCTTTATCAATAAAGCCGACGCGGTTGCTGACCTCCTCGGCCTCGCTCATCACGTGGGTGGAGTAGACCAGGGTTTTGCCCAGCCCGGCATAGGTCTTGACGAAATCCAGCAAGGCCCGGCGGGCAAACACGTCCAAACCAGCGGTGGCCTCGTCGAGCAGCAAAACCTGCGGCTGGTGCAGGATGGCCCGGGCAATCACAATTTTTTGCTGCATTCCGCTGGACATCTCCCGCACCTGCTTGTCCAGCACCGGCTGGTCAATCTTGAGCAGGGCCGAGGCCCACTCGATGCGGTCTTTGAGCCGCTGACCCCACAGGTCGTAAAAGCTGCCAAAGAAGTCCAGCACCTCGCGCCCGGTCAGTCTGTCATAAACCTTCATCCCACCGTTGACGATGCCCAGGTTGCGACGAACCTCGAGCGACTGCCGCACCACATCAAAGCCCGCCACCCTGGCGCTTCCGCCGCTGGGCTTGAGCAGCGTCGCCAGCATCCGCAGGGTAGTGGTCTTGCCCGCTCCATTAGGACCCAAAAGGCCGTAGACCTCTCCCGGCCCGACCGAAAACGAGATCCCTCCCACAGCCTTAAAGCTCCGGTAGGACTTTTGCAGATTCAATACTTCGATCATGGCACTACCAAAATACCCTTTGATTGTGACGAGAGAATAGGGACTTCAAGCTTGAGCCACTGTCCAACGAATGAATTCCTCGACCCTTCGAATTACTTCCAGCTCACATGCTGAGCCCGAATTCCACTTCTGAGACTGAGCTATCAGGCCAGGCCAGGGTTCGGCCAGGTGTTGTTGCGCCCAACTAACCGCCGCTGGTTTACTGCATAAACTGCTGCGTTCCATGGTATAAAGCGCCCGGCACATCGTCTCGACGGCAAAACGCATCTCGCCTGCATGGGTCTGCCAGTCTGGGTTCCCCCAGGTCTCCACCCAGTCTAGCCAGTTCGACAGCTCGAGGCGAATAGCCCCCACCACCCGTTCCATCGCGATCGGCTCGATCAAACTCCTGGGCTCAGGGCCGAAAATCGCAACTCCGTGCTCGCGCACACTCCAGAACTCCACGATCCAGTTGTGGCGCAGCTGCTTCCAGCGCAGTGGTTCGCCGCGTTCGAGCGAGACATACTGCTTCCCCGGCTGAAAGCCGTTGATCTCGGCGACCGGCAGGTAGGCCAGCTCGATCTGGTGAGCATAGCGGTTGGGCAGGGTCTGGATGTGGCGGTGCATCCTGTCCAGCCGGTCAAATTCAGCTTGATTCAGATCCTGCTTGACCACAATCAGCAAGTCAATGTCCGAGGTCTCCGGGTTGAAATCTCCCGTGACCAGCGAGCCACGCAGGTAGATGCCGACAAGGTCTGGCCCCAGAACCCTGTGCATTTCTGCGGCAAGTATCTCAACCACGGCCTGTACGTCCAAACTCCGATGCATGACCTTCCCTGCCCCAAAGCGTTTAGCTCCTGACCTTAGACGCTCGACCCTGGACCCCTACCCCGTCCGCTTGAGTTTGCCGGTGCGCTTGGCCCACATCTCGGCGGTGTGGAAGACCCACAGGCCTAGAGGAATCAGAACCACGCCCATCAGCAGTAAAATCCCCAGCTCGGGCAAGACCGAGGAGAGCGGGGCCCCCACCAGTCTGTCCGGGGTGGATTCGGGGTGGTTGATGCCCATTAGCTTGCGGCTGGCCTCGAGGGCATAGGTTGCGGGGCTCAGATACGAGAGCGGTTGAACCCAGGCCGGCAGTACGCTGACCGGGTAGTAGATGCCCGAAACCAGCAGCAAAACGCCCTGGAAGATGTTGGTAGCCTGGGCTCCGTTTTCCGGCGACATCACCGGCAAGATGGCGGCCATCAGGCCCAGCCCCATAAAAGCCAGGCTGGCAACCAGCAAGACCGCCAGTACCCCCAGCAGGTTGGCCCCGTCCACCGAGACCTGGATGAAGAGCACCAGACCCACCAGGATCACGATGGTGCGGAATACGCTGAACACGATGGCAAAGAGCGAGACCCCGCTCAGGTGAACCAGCCTCGAGACCGGGGCCATGAAGGTGTACTCCAGCGTACCCTCCCAGCGCTCGTAGGAGATGGAGTTGGCGATCTCGTTGTACATGGCCGACAAAAACGACCACAAAAGCACCCCCAGCAAAAGCGTGAGGGTCAGGCGGAAGTCGTCCTGGGCCTTGCCAATCAGGGCGATGGTGGCCGAGTTGACGATGGCATAAAACACGAAGACCGCTACCCAGCTCATATAACGCCGGGTCAGGTGCCAGTCGCGGAAGACAAAAGCCCACATGGGGCGGAGGTATCGCTCAAACATATTTGCTCCCTTTGGTCGCGCCTATAGCTGATTGCCGATAGTCCATAGCCAGAACCTAGCAGATTTCTTTCAGCTATCACCTATCAGCTAGTCGGCTATTAGCTGCTAACTATTTGCTATCAGCTATTAGCTATGGGCTATTGGCTTCTTCACTCAAATCCTCGCCGGTGAGGGCGATGAAGGCCTCTTCCAGGTCGTCGGTTCTCGCTTGTTGTTTGAGCTCCTGGGCGGTTCCCTCTGCCACCAGGCGGCCCTTGGCCAGAAAGCCAATGCGGTACGAAAGGCGCTCGGCTTCGGCCATGTCGTGGGTGGTCAGCAGGATGGTGGTGCCTTCACGCTTGCGGAGGTCTTCCAGAAAGGCCTGTACGTCGCGGCGGCTCCTGGGGTCAAGGCCGGTGGTGGGCTCGTCGAGCAGAAGCAGCGGCGGGTTGATGAGCAGGGCCCGGGCAATGGCAATTTTCTGCTGCATCCCCCGGCTCATCTCCTCGATGGGGTCGCTAAAGCGGCGCGACTCGAGGCCGAGCTGCTCCAGAATCTGCATGGCCCTTTTTTCGGCCTGGCGGGACTCGAGGCCATAGAGCTGGGCTGCATAGAGCAGGTTCTCGCGAGGCGAGAGTTTCTTGTAAAAAGCCGCGTCCACGCTCACCCGCCCCATCAGGCGGCGCAAGGCCTGCTCACCCTGGGGCAGCTGGTGGCCCATCATCTGCACACGCCCTCCGTCGGCAGTGAGCAGGGTAGAGAGGATGCGAATCAGGGTAGACTTGCCCGAACCGTTGGGGCCCAGCAGGCCGTAGGTCTCGCCTACGTGAACATAAAAAGAAACCCCTTTCAAGGCCCATTCTTCCTTGATGGGCGCACGCAGTCCCTCGCGTTTGCGAAAGACTTTTTTGAGATCGGAGACCTCAATAGCAATTCTGGTCTCGGTGGGCTTTAGGGTCAGCATAGATTTAATCATCCCATCCCTTCGACTGCGCTCAGGACAAGCCTGGGTCAGTCCATCACCCAATCTATAGTTGGTCCTGTCTTGAATAAGTCTGGGGGCCTGGGGGTCGTCTCGTCGCTGGTCTTGCGTTGAACCTCCTGCACCGCCCCTTCAAACAAACCGGCGGCCCGAGGGCCGCCAAGATAACGCACAGGGCGTTGTGAATGCGGGTCGGGTTGGGGTCAGCGCCTCAGGCGCGCAACCGGATCATGCACATTACAATGGGGTCATTCATGGTTCACCTACCAGACCCAAGTGTACGCGCTAGCGGTGCAAATATGCAAGGGCTCATTCGCAGAAAAATTTCAGACAATGTTTTTCTCTGCCACCCCTCTTGTCTGGGAAAAACGTTCGAGACGCAGTGAATCTGGGTTCAGGCTGTGCGCCCTGCCATAAACAACTTCCTCGGCCATCAGACGGCCCACCATCGCGGCCTGCTGCACCCCATGGCCAGAAAACCCGCAGGCATTGACCCAGCCCTCCACCCCCGGCATCCGGCCCAGGATGGGGTTGTGGTCGGGGGTGACCTCGTAGTAGCCCCACCAGCTAGCCCTGCGGTCGAGCTTTAGTGCCCCCAGCCAGGGGAAGCGGGCCAAGCCTACCTCCAGGGTGGGCTCGAGCCAGGCCCAGTCCATGCCTTCACGAAAGCCCAGATCGGCAGGGTTGCTCCGACCAAAAATCAGCCGGTCGTGCTCGGGGCGGAACCAGAAGCCACTGGAAAGGTCTATGGTCAGGGGGTGCCCGGGGAGGTGGGGGGTCGGCGCGGTGCAGAAGACCATCCGCCGGGCGGGCTGCACCGGAATCAAAAGCCCGGCCCGTCGGCCCACCTCGCCGGCCCAGGCCCCGGCGGCGTTGAGTACAAACTGCGCCTGGAACAATCCCCTCGAGGTCTGTACCTGCCACCCTCCGCGCACCCGCTCGGCGGCCAGGAACTCGGTCCCGGTGTGTAGCACTGCGCCAAGCTGCCGGGCGCGACCCAGGTACTCCATGCAGATGCCGTGCGGGTCTACAATTCCATCGGCGGGGCCGTAGGTAGCTCCGCGGATGGGCTCTAAGCCCTCCGCCGCTGGCGAAAAGTCGAACCACTCCTGGGCGGCCTCGAGACGCTCATTTCGGGGCGCACTACCCCCAACATACCCGGAAGCCTGCTTTTCCGGGTCCGCGTCCGTAGTGGGCGCCTCGAGTCCTCGCACCTCCACCGGCGCCCCCAGGCGCCTTTGCATCTCTACCCCTGCCATGTGACCCTCCCACTGCGAGCCTGGAACCAAGAACAAGTAGCCTGTGGGCCGGTAGGCGGCCTGGGGCATCTGACAGTACTCCTGGATCGAGTGCCAGGAGAGCAGGATGTTGGTGGCCTCGGTAAACTGCACCCGCACCCCCGCCGCACTCTTGCCGGTAGATCCCATCGCCGGGGCCGCGGCCTGTTCCAGCACCCCCACCTTTAGCCCCCGCTCGGCCAGGCGGTAGGCGCAAGCCGCGCCCACAATCCCTGCTCCAATAACCAGTACCTCGTAGCGTGACATTGCGCTCACTGTAGCGCACTGTGTCACCTTGAGCAAAAATATCCGGCTTCAGCGGGTGGAATTGCGTAGTGTAAAAATCAAGTACTGGCGCACGGCAATCTGCTTTTCTTAAGCAACGCTCAATCCCAGTCCCAAGATTTCTTTAGGCTTAGCTCAATCTGAGACCCAGACCGCTGCCTAGCCTGAAGACATGATGCTCCGTTTTCTACTCGCCCTGTTATTGCTCATACCGTTGGCACCTTTTACGCTGGCGCAATCGCGCATGGTGGAAGTGATTGTGGAGCTGGAAGGGCCGCAACTACCCCGCGGACAGGCCAGGGCCGAACTGATGCGCTTGCTCAAGGCCCATCTGAGCCAGATGCAAGGGCGGCTCAGAACTAAAGCAGCCGAAGGTTTCTGGGCCAGCCAGAGCTTTTTGGTGCGTCTGCCCGAGTCGCAGGTCGGGCGCTTGGCGCAGGTGCCCGGTGTGCGGCGGGTCTACCCCAACCGTGCGGTAAGCATGACCCAGCCGGTAGCTTCAGCCTTATCGGTTCCGGTGAATAGCGGCAGCAACTGGGCTTTACAGAGCATCGGTGCGCCCAGCCTGTGGATCCGTGGAATGCGCGGCCAGGGTGTCCGCATCGGTCACCTCGACACCGGCGTGGATGCTTCCCACCCCGATCTGCGCGGCAAAATAGCTGCCTTCGCGGTGGTCAATGCCAACGGTACCCCGCGCCAGAGTGAGCCCTACGACTCCTCGCTACACGGAACCCATACTGCCGGGTTGCTGGTGGGCAACAATTTTGGGGTGGCCCCTGAGGCCCGCCTGGTTTCCGCCCTGGTCTTACCCAATGGCTATGGCACCCTGGCCCAGGTATTGGGCGGACTGGACTGGGTGCTCGAGCAGAACGTGCAGGTGGTCTCGATGTCGCTGGGCCTGGAAGGCACCTGGACGGAGTTTGCTCCGGTCGTGGAACGCATGAAACAGATGGGGGTACTGCCGGTCTTTGCCATTGGCAACTCGGGGAGCACCACCGCCTCGCCCGGCAATATGCCCGACGCGCTGGGCATCGGTGCTACCAACCAGGCCAACCAGGTTGCGGGCTTTAGCAGCCGGGGCGAGGTGCGCTGGGGTACACCCTATAATGTGGTGCTTAGCAAACCAGATCTGGTAGCCCCTGGGGTGGATGTGCTTTCCACTATTCCCGGTGGGCGCTACATGGCCATGAGCGGGACATCGGTCAGTACCGCCATTGCTGCGGGCAGCGCGGCCTTGTTGATCTCGGGCGGCTTCAAGGCCGAACAGGTGCGCCAGGCGTTGCTCGGCTCGGCACAAAATATCCAGGCTGCTGGTAGTGGTCGGGGAATTATTCGCCTGGGCGAAGCCCTGGCCGTGCTGCGTCCACCGGACAATCCACAAGCCACTCAGCCCACACCACCTGACCCGCAGTCGCTGCAACCCAACCAGCCCTCACAGGTCAACAATCCACAGCCAGAGGGGAAAACTGCCCTGCTGGTCATTGAAACTTCCGGTGCAGCTGGGGCCAGGCGGGCGCTGGATAGCCTGGGCTTCCGCACCGAGGTGATGCAGATCAAACCCGAACAGCGTCCCGGTGCCGACAAGGTGGACGACTTCGCACTGGTTATCTGGGTTCTGCCCACCAACTGGAGCGACACCTGGCCCGAGTCACACCGCAAGATGCTGCGAGCTTATGTGGAGCAAGGCGGGCGGCTGATGCTTATTACCAACATCCAGAACCAGCGCCCTGTCACTGAGTCCAGTGCTTACGGCAAGGGCAAGGCCAGCTTCGTGAGCGGTGACCTGGGTAACCTGACAGTGGAGCGGCGGGCGCAGGTTTTTCAGGGCGTGATCCAGCATTTGATGCGCTAAATATTTCCAGTTCAGGAATTTGCACTACCCCGCGAGACTTGACAACGGAGCCGCGCCGATGCCAAACCACAAGTGCATCTCGTGACACCATCTCGAGGTCGAATCGGATAGGTGAATCCAGCCGTTTTTGCCGTCACAGCGGTGATAGTACACCTGCTTGAGATGTGGATAGAAGATGAACACATCTTTGACCCCCTGCGCAAGATGGAATTATGGTGCAATTCCAAGATTCTTTGCCCCGTACCCTTTGCTAATGATCTCAACCACAACCTCAGGAACCATGGTTAGAGGCTTCCAGGCCTCCTCAGGATCGGGGGATGGCGATATCGGGGCGCTTTAACGAGTCGTTGGAGAAGCGGGGAACAGCATCCGAGATGTAAATGCAACGGCAGCTCGAGCCCGACAGCGCATGAATGATAGTTCGGATTCGGTCAATTTCTTCCTGGTGGGCAAGGACTGGACTTATCTCCCCAGGGAATACCTCAAACAATCTCGAAGAGATTCATCCGGTCAGCCCACATCATCATTTCTTCTGGCCTGATGCCGGGCATGACCCTAGCGTACCGCAACCCCAATCAATCCGACGCCCCGGCGTACTCCTCTACCGGCGGGCAGGCGCAGACAATGTTGCGGTCGCCGTAGGCATTGTCCACCCGGTTCACCGGGCTCCAGTACTTGTCCATGGCAGGCTGTCCACCCGGGAAGCAGCCCTGGGCGCGGGTGTACTTGCGGTTCCAGTCTTCGTCGGCGATGTCCAGCACGGTGTGAGGGGCGTGGCGCAGGGGGCTCTGCTCAGCGCTAAGCACGCCCCGTTCAATCTGGGCAATCTCCTGGCGAATTGCCATCATCGCAGCAATAAAGCGATCCAGCTCGCGCTTAGACTCCGACTCGGTAGGCTCGATCATCAGGGTGCCCGGCACCGGAAAGCTCATGGTGGGGGCGTGGAAGCCAAAGTCAATCAGGCGTTTGGCAATGTCTTCCACGGTTACCTCGTGGCTGGTTTTGAAGGCCCGGGGGTCAATGATGCACTCGTGGGCTACCCGGCCTTTTTCGTTTTTGTAGAGCACCGGGAAATGGGGCTCCAGGCGGGCGGCGACGTAGTTGGCATTCAGAATGGCTACCTCGGTGGCCCGTTTCAGTCCGGCGCTGCCCAGCATCTGAATATAGGCGTAAGAAATGGGAAGAATCGAGGCCGAGCCATAGGGCGCCGCCGAGACCGGGCCGACGGGCGAACTGCCGCCATCCAGAAAGGGGTGGCCTGGCAGGAAAGGGGCCAGATGGGCCTTGACCCCAATGGGCCCCATACCCGGGCCGCCCCCACCGTGGGGAATGGCGAAGGTTTTGTGCAGGTTGAGGTGGGAGACATCCGCCCCGTAATGCCCGGGTTTGGCCAGACCCACCTGGGCGTTGAGGTTGGCCCCGTCCAGGTACACCTGCCCGCCATAGCGGTGGACAATCTGGCAAAGCTCGCGGATCTCTTCCTCAAACACGCCGTGGGTAGAGGGGTAGGTGACCATCACCGCAGCCAGGTTGGGAGCGTGCTGGCGGGCTTTGGCCTCGAGGTCGGCCATATCCACATAGCCATCCTGGTTACAGGCTACAACCACCACCTCCATCCCCACCATCTGGGCGGTGGCGGGGTTGGTGCCGTGAGCAGAAGAGGGGATCAGGCAAATTTTTCGGTGTCCCTCGCCCCTAGAGAGGTGATAGGCCCGAATTGCCAGCAGCCCGGCATACTCGCCCTGGGCCCCGGAGTTTGGCTGGAGCGAGATGGCATCGTAGCCGGTAATTTCGCAAAGCCAGCCGCTCAGGGTCTCGAAAAGCTGGCGGTAGCCCTGGGCCTGCTCGGCGGGCGCAAAGGGGTGAAGCTGGGCAAACTCAGGCCAGGTGATGGGCATCATCTCGGCGGTGGCGTTGAGCTTCATGGTGCAGGAGCCCAGCGGAATCATGGCTCGGTTCAGGGCCAGGTCGCGGTCGGCCAGCTTACGCATGTAGCGCAGTAGCTCGGTCTCGGAGTGGTAACGGTTGAAAACCGGGTGGGTCAGGTAGCTCGACTTTCGCTCTAGGCTGGCGGGCAGGTTGTCCTGGGGGGCAAAATCTGCATAGGTCAGACTTCCCCCAAAAGCCGCCCAGACCGCCTCGATAATCTCTGGGGTGGTGGTCTCGTCCAGAGCGATGCCGATGTGTGAGTCGTCCAGCTTGCGCAGGTTGATGCCCTTGCTGCGGACACTGGCCAGAATTTCTTCCACCCGGCCCTCGGCCTGGATGGTCAGGGTGTCGAAGAAGTGCCGATTCAGCCGTTTGAAGCCCAGGCGCTCCAGGCCCGCGGCCAGGATGCTGGCCTGGTGGTGAATGCTCTGGGCAATCTCGCGCAACCCTTCCGGCCCGTGGTAGACCGCGTACATCGAGGCCATCACCGCCAGCAAGACCTGGGCGGTGCAGATGTTGGAGGTAGCCTTTTCCCGGCGGATATGCTGCTCGCGGGTTTGCAGGGTCAGGCGGTAGGCCCGGTTGCCCCTCGAGTCTATCGAGACCCCCACCAGCCGCCCCGGCAGGGCCCGCTTGAGGGCGTCTCTGACCGCTATGTATCCTGCGTGCGGCCCGCCGTAGCCCATGGGCACCCCAAAGCGTTGCGTCGAGCCCACGGCTATATCGGCCCCCAGCTCCCCGGGAGGAACCAGCAGGGTCAGGGCCAGCAGGTCGGCGGCCATCACTACCAGACCCCCCGCCGCTTTTACCTTTTCGATATGGGGCCGCAGGTCGCGGATCTGGCCCAGGGTGTCGGGGTACTGGAAGATGGCGCCAAACAGCCCCTGGGGGTTCAGGTCGGCCTCGAGGTCCCCCACGACCAGTTGCCAACCCAGAGGTTCAGCTCTGGTTTGCAACACCGCCAGGGTCTGCGGGTGCACGTTCTGGTCAACAAAAAACGCAGTGCGATTTTCTTTGCAACTGCGCTGGGCCACCGCCATCCCCTCCGCTGCGGCAGTGGCCTCGTCCAGCAACGAGGCATTGGCAATCTCCAGGCCGGTCAGGTCGGCGACCATGGTCTGGAAGTTGAGCAGCGCCTCTAAGCGGCCCTGGCTGATTTCGGGCTGGTAGGGGGTGTAGGCCGTGTACCAGGCCGGGTTTTCCAGAATGTTCCGCTGAATTACCGGGGGCAGAATGGTGCCGTAGTAGCCCTGGCCGATTAGCGAGGTGAAGACCTGGTTTTTCCGGGCGATGGCTCGCATCTGCGCCAGCATCTCGGTCTCGCTCAGGCCAGGGCCGATCTCCAGCGGCCCGGCCTGCCGGATGCTCCTGGGCAGGGTCTGTTCAATTAGTTCCTCAATTGACGAGACCCCCACGGCCTCGAGCATGGCTTCAATCTCGTGGGGCGAAGGGCCAATATGACGCCAAGAAAAGTCGGCTGAGCGCAGTTTGGGGTTTGGATTCTGAGTCATGGGGTCACCTGACCCCATCTGTCCTTTTGCCTGAGAGCGTTATCCCGTCGGCGGGTGCGCAGGGCGAACCCCCTGCACCTCTCTCCAGATTGCGCTGCTGCGGTTCTTCTGCCTGAGAGTTTCCGGGGTGGTTGCTCCTTCGGCGTTGGGCCGGGCCCAATCTCTCCCGTCAGCAGCCAGCTACCTGACTACCGCTATGATAAAACATCCGCAAGCGAGGTTGAAAGGGTTATTTTGCAAAATGACTCGGGGAATTACTGGCCCTCTGCCAGAGCCTGGTACTCCGCTGCCGACAACAGGCCGTCCGCATCGGCAGACCTGACCTTTATTTTGAACAGCCAGCCCTCGCCATAAGGCGACTCGTTGAGCAACTCTGGGGTGTTGCCCAGTGCGCTGTTGGTCTCGACGACCTCACCCGCAACAGGCGCGTAGATATCTGAGGCAGTCTTAACCGACTCCACCACTGCAACCGCCGCACCCGCTTCAACTATTTTGCCCACCGCCGGCAGATCCACAAAAACCACATCACCCAGCGCATCCTGGGCAAAGTCACTGATGCCTACCGTGGCCACATCGCCCTCCAGGCGTACCCATTCATGAGATTTAGCGTATTTCAAGTCGGCTGGATAGTTCATGGTCTCTCCTCAAGGGTCAGTTTATAGCCAAGCCGCAAATGGTGAACAGGGGCGGGCTTTCGCGGTTTGCTAAAGCCTATAGCTTAACGAAAGGCGTCTCCACCACCGTTGCGGCCACCATTCGTCCTCGGATTTCCACTTCCAGTGCAGTTCCAACCCCGGCCAGACCGGCCTCCACAAAAGCCATACCGATGCCCTTCTTCAGGATGGGCGAATGGGTTCCCGAGGTCAGGAGGCCCGCTTCTCGACCTTCCTTCAGCACCCGGTAACCCTCGCGGGGGACTCCCCCTTCAACCTGCAAGCCCACCAGGTTGCGCTCACAAGGGCTCTCTAGCAGGGCTTGCTTTCCATGAAATTCCTTATGGCTTTTGACCACCCAACTGAAGGGGGTGCATAGGGGACTGGTCTCGTCGGTTAGCTCGTGGCCGTAGAGGGGAAAACCGGCCTCGAGCCGGAGCGTATCGCGCGCTCCCAGTCCGCAGGGGGTCACATCGGCTTCCAGCAGGGCGTCCCAGACAGTTCTGGCCTCATCGGGCGCCACAAACACCTCGTAGCCATCCTCCCCGGTATAGCCGGTACGGGCAAAGCGCACCCATTTACCCAGCACCTTGCCCATAAAGGTGTCGTTCTTTTTGCGGGAGATCAGGTCGGTATCGCTGAGTTTCTGCAAAACCGCAACGGCATGGGGGCCCTGTATGGCAATCAGGGCAAAGAAATCG
>NZ_CALMCQ010000051.1 GCF_937863175.1 uncultured Meiothermus sp.
ACGGGTTTTGGTGCGCGGATCGTCCCCTCGAGCACACCCCCAGGGTCACTTCGTCGAAGCTTCCTGGTGGGCCAGGAGCTGGATGTACTCAGCAAAGTCGGAGTCCTCCCCGCTCAACAGGCCAGGGAGCGCATCGCGGAAGTCCTGGCGGCGACACCACTCGCGCATGTAGTCTTCCCAGGAATTCCAACGCCTCTGCTGCTCCGAAGTCATCCGGCTCTCGTAGACCAGCAGGTAGGCCCTCTCGAAGAGCGATACCAGGATGTCGAAGAGCACCAGCATCCGTTCGCGCTGTTCGGGGGTGAGGCCCTCGGTGCGCTGGGTGGAGCGCAGCTTGAGGTCGGGGTTCTCGAGCACCAGCTTGAGGAAGTCGGTGTAGGAGTCGGACAGGAGCTGATAGGTCTCTTGCTCCTCGTTGTCCCGTTCCTTGCGCTGCTCGTGAAAGAACAGATAAATCGCGAAAGGAAGCCCGATCACGGTGACAACATAGCTGAGCAATTCCCAGGTCTCAAGGCTCATCCCTCATAGCATAGGGCCACCGGCCTCCCGAGGGTCTTAGGGCAAGCAACCAGCGCTTAGAGGCCCGGACAAAAACCCCTACTGCGGGGTGGCTCTTTCGAGCCTCTCCAAGACCCGTTCTTTGCCCAGCAGGGTCAGGAGGTCGAAGATGCCAGGGGTCTCGAGGCTCCCGGTCAGGGCGGCCCGCAGGGGCTGCATTACGGCTGCGGTTTTGAGGCCCCTGGCTTCGGCAAAGGCTTTGAGCAGGGGTTCGGTGGCGTCTTGCAGCATATCGGGCAGCCGGGCCAGTTGTTCGCGCAGCTCGGGGAAGAACCCGGCCCCCTCGCGGAGCTTGGCCCGGGCATTTTCCTGCATGGGGTACTCGTCGGAGAAGAAGTAGCGGGATCTGTCTACGAACTCCTGCAAGGTCTCGAAGCGGGCCCGCATGGCCTCGATCACCTGCTGCAAATAGCGGTCGGAGGGAGCAGAAAGCCCGGCCCGCTCCAGAAATGGCCTGGCCCGCTCGGCCAGCTCGGCCACGCTCAACACCTCGCGGATGTACTTGCCGTTCATCCATTTGAGCTTGTTCAGATCGAAGACTGGGCCGCCCAGGCTGATGCGCTCGAGGCTAAAGTGTTCGATCATATCCTGCACACTGAAGATTTCCCGTCCATCGGGCATGCTCCAGGCCATGGTGCCCAGGTAGTTGAGCAGGGCTTCGGGCAGGAAGCCCTGGGCCCGGTAGCTGTCCACACTGGTATCCATCTTGCGCTTGCTGAGCTTGGACTTGTCGGGGTTGCGCAGCAGGGGGGTGTGGCACCAGACCGGCTCGTCCCAGCCGAACGCCCGCAGGATCAGGATGTGGAAGGGGGTGCTGGTGATCCATTCTTCGGCCCGGATCACGTGGCTAACCCCCATCAGATGGTCGTCCACCATCGCGGCCAGGTGGTAGGTGGGGTAGCCATCGGCCTTGAGAATCACCTTGTCGTCCAGCGCGGCATTTTCAAACTCAATCGGGCCGCGCAGCAGGTCGTGAACGATGGTTTTGCCTCCCTGGGGAACCTTGAGCCGTACCACATGGGGTTCACCAGACGCAGCCCGTCGCTCCGACTCCGCTACGGGATAGTCGCGGTAACGCCGGTTGTAGCCCTGCTCTTTGTGTCCGGCTTTTTGGGCGGCTTCGCGGACGGCGGCGAGTTCTTCTGCGGTGTCGAACGCCCGGTAAGCCGCGCCGCTTTCCAGAAGCATCTGCACATGCTGCTGGTAGATGGGCAGGCGTTGCGACTGCACGTAGGGGCCGCCTGGGCCGCCCTTGGTGGGCGACTCGTCGGGGGAAAGCCCAATCCACTCGAGCATCTCTAAAATTCGCCGCTCGGAGGTGGGGTTGTAGCGGGAGCGGTCGGTATCCTCGAGGCGCACGATGAACTTCCCCCCCTGCTGTTTGGCAAAAACATAATTGAAGAGGGCCTGATAGGCCGTACCCACATGGGGGTCGCCGGTAGGACTGGGGGCAATGCGGGTTACAACCATAACCGATAGCTTAAGGCCGAAGGCTCAAAGCTGAAAGCCTCGAAGTCTGGCCACTTTGGGTTATACCTCTCACAGCCGACTTAGTGGGGAATGATACCCTGAAGAACACATGGAAGCGGCATTGCAACAGAGTCCTGGCCTGACCTCTAGCCCTACCACCCGCCTTGAGGCCGCTGGGCTGGCCAAGCGCTATGGGCGGCGGGAGGTAGTGCGGGGGGTGAACCTCGAGCTTGCCCGCGGCGAGATTGTGGCCCTATTCGGCCCCAACGGGGCTGGCAAGACCACCACCTTTTACATGCTGGTGGGCTTTATCGAACCCAACGCCGGGCGCATCCGCCTGGGCGGGCAGGACGTAACCCGGCTGCCCATGTACAGGCGAGCCCGGCAGGGTCTGGGCTACCTGCCCCAGGAACCCTCGGCCTTCCGCCGCATGACCGCGCAGGAAAACCTGCTGGCGGTGCTGGAGTTTCAGCCCCTCCCCAGAACCGAACGGGCCAGACGGGCGGCGGAGTTGCTCGAGGAGCTGGGCATCGCCCACCTGCGCGACAAGTACGCCTACACCCTTTCGGGCGGTGAGCGGCGGCGGCTGGAAATCGCCCGCGCGCTTTGCACCAACCCCGACTTCATCCTGCTGGACGAGCCCTTCACCGGCGTAGACCCCAAAAACGTCCACGACATCCAGAAGCTCATCTCCGAGCTGCGCGCGCGGCGCGGGGTGGGTATCTTCATCACCGACCACTCGGTGCGCGAAACGCTGGCGATTGCCGACCGAATTTACCTGATGTACGACGGCCAGGTGGCCTTTCAGGGCTCGCCGGAGGAATTCGCCCGCGATTCGGGGGTGCGTATGCACTACCTGGGCGATGAGTATGAGTTGTGAACGGCTGCAGGTTGCAGGGCTCGTGCTACGGGTCAATAGGAGACTTGAGACTTCAGTATGACATTCTGGGCCATCCTCATCCTTCTGGTGCTCGTTGCGGGCCTGGTGGCCTATGTGGGCGACCTGGTAGCCAAGCGGGTGGGGAAGCGCCACTGGCGCTTTTTGGGCCTGCGCCCCAGGGCCACCGCCACCCTGGTAGCGATTGGAACGGGGGCACTGATTGCCCTGGGAGCCTTTGGAACCTTCTTCCTGGTGGTGCGGGATGCCCGCGAGACCATTTTGCAGGCCGAAGCAGTGCGCCAGGAGCGCGACCGATTGCGCACCGAGGTGGAGCGGTTGGAAAACCGGGCCGCCATCACCTTTGTCCAGAACGAGCAGCTCAAAACCGAGCGCGATGAGTTCGAGAAAAACAACACCCTGCTGGCCCGGCAGCTCGAACAGTATGTCGGCCTCCAGCGACAGACCCGTCAGGATCTCGAGGACGCCCTGGTCGAGCGGGAGAAACTAAGCCAGGAAGTGGAGAAGCTTCGGACTGCCAGCGCTTCCCAGCGGGAGGCTTTAGAACAGCTCAGACAGGTTCGCCTGAGCCTGTTGCAAGAAAAAGAAAAGCTGCAAAAAGAAAAAGATCAACTGCTGGCTGGGCGCAGTGAACTGTCGGCCCAGGCCAGCAAAGCCGAGCAGCAACTGCGGCAGGTTGAAGCTGCCAGCCGCAATGCCCAGGCCCGGCTCAATAGCCTCCAGGCCCGCACCCGCGAGTTAGAGGGTCAACTGCGCCGGCTCGAGGGCGATGTGGCCGTGCTGGGAGGAGGCGGGCAAACCCCGGCTCCCCCAAGCGAGAATGCCAGTCGCATCCTCGAGAACTTCCAGCGCGAAAACAGCGAGTTGCGCAAAAAGCTGCTGGAAGCCCAGCGGGAATTGCAGCAATTGCGTGAACGCAACCGGCTGATTGCCGCCAGCCTGGATAAAAGCCTGCACATGAACCTGCTGGCCGAAGAACGGGTGATGCCCGGCAACGAACAGGTAGCCCTGGGCGAGGTCACCCGCCGGGCCGACAACCGGGTTCGTCTGATTGGTCTGCGCGTCATGGAAGTGGTGGAACAACCCAGTCTGAATAACCTCAAGCCAGGGTTGTTTCTTGCGCGCATACAGAACATCAGTTCCGAGGGGCGGGTTCGAGTCGCTATCGAGTACCGTGCCCGCGAACAAGCCTTTGTCGAAGGAGAGGTGCTGGCCTCCACCACCCTGGTGCTCCCGGCCAGCATGAGCGAGTTGCGGCGCAAGTTTAACACCCTTGGCCAGGTAGCCGAAAACCGGCTCACGGTAGCGGGCTGGATTCCCGAAAAGCTGGCCCAGGGAGGGATTGCCCTCGAGGAGTTCGTGAGCCTGGCCTCCCAGCTCTCCGGCAAACGCGGCGGAGCCCGGGTGGCGGTGGTGGCGCTGGGCAACCTCTACCCTACTGAGCCACCCCGACTGGGGCTGAAGCTGCTGCCCTAGGGCGGTTGCCGTCCGTATCTCCAGGTGGAATTTGCGATACGTACAGAGGCCGATCAGCACGCATCTCGCAAATGAGCTGTAACCAAATTACTTTTGTGGGTGCACCTGGAGCTGGTTTTCAGCAAGAATGAGGTCGCTCCCTGAGCCAGGATGCGGTGCAAGTGAGCGGACTGCCCTTGCCAAGCTGGTACTGCCCCATCGGTGCGGTAATCCATTCATATTCGGGTGCCCGGAGCCGTCGAAATCTTCTGGTATTGGCTTTACAGGCCACTTATTGACAGGCCTTTATGATATGGTAGCATTACTTTGCAAATATCCCGTGGGGGTATTTGCAGGAGATTAAAATGTTGAAGAAAATAGCGATCAGTACAGTCTTTTCCTTGGCCGCCCTGCTGGGCGTTGCGTTTGCTCAGGCTGCACCGGCTCCGATGCAACCCCTGCTGGTGACAGAAGTAAATAAGCCCTTTGCAACGGTGATAGAGAGTTTCAGAACTGAGGTGCGAGCTGCGGGCTGGAGCATCCTAAATACTACCAATATGGCGGGGGTATTGGCGGAAAGAGGTTTTACGGTCCGCCCGGTTCTGATCTTCGACCTGTGCAGCGGCAGGTATGCGGCGCAAATCCTGGGCAGAGACGATTTCCGTTTCATCTCCGCCTTCATGCCCTGTCGGGTCAGTATCTACCAGACCAGCGACGGAAAGACCTTCATCTCGCGCATGAACGCCAGGGCCTTTGCCCCCATGATGCCCCGGGAGCTAGCCGAAGTACTGGTTCAGTCCTCCAACGAGATCGAGGCCGTTATTGCCAGGGTAGTCCGCTAGTCCATGCTCGAGACCTCCCCGCCGCACTGGCGGGGGGTTTTTTATAGGCCCGGCAGCACCAGGTTGAGATAAAACCTGGGCCCAGGCTCCCCGATGCCCTGAGCACCCCCCAGCGCGACGCTCGAGCCAGGCGCCAGGTAAAACAGCGTCAACCCCAGCCGTAGCTCGGCCCCCAGCGAAAAGCGTATCTGGTTCAAGTCCAGCCGTGAACCCGCCACTCCAGCGTCCGTAAAAACCGACAGGCTCAGGTCGTCGAAAAATAGCGGCCAGTTGCCCAGTCCGCGCTCGATGCTCCAGGGCGGCAGGCGGTACTCCAGCGACCCCACCAGGGCCTGCGACCCCCACAGTTGGCCCGGCCCATAACCCCGCACCGCCAGTACCGGCATGCTGCCGACCACCAGCGGAATCGAGCCCAGGTCGAAGGCGTCGAAAGCCAGCGGCGAGGTGGTAAAACCACCCCCTACCCGCAGCCCGATCCGGTGTGAAGCCTCCAGTGGCAGGCGGAACTGGAGCCCCAGTGCGCCCCGGACGCTGTAGCGCCAGTCCGGGCTGGCCCCGCGCACAAAGGCTGTAGCAGCCATGCTCAGGCTGCTGCGCGAGCGAAACAGGTCGCTCGAAGAGGTGCTTACCGAGTTGAGGCGAGCTGAAAATGCGTGCGTGACAGTGTTCTGGTTGGGATCCAGGGCGGGCTCCAGTACATCTGAGCGCAGGTACTGCAAACCCAGCCTGCCCTGCGGCGACCAGAACGATGCGCCAATGCCCTGGGCAGTGTCCCGGCCCGCTCCTGCCGCTTGCAGCACCACCGGAAAACCAAGGCCCGCGTACTGATAGGCCAGATCATAGAAGACCCCACGGAAGTTGCTATCAAACCCGGCCCCCACCGAGTAAGCGTGGATGCCAATAGGGTCGGAAGCCCCAAAGGAAACCCCCAAAATTGCATTCAAGCCAAAGCCATCCGTACTCACCCCCGCCAGCGGCAGCCAGAACAACGGGCGCAGGTAGCGCCAGGGGTCGTAACCCTGGCCTATAGCAACCTCGGCTGGTTTAAACTCGGGCAGGGGCTCGAGCTTCCGTTCCACCCGTTTCCAGCTACTGGGGTTGTAGGGGGTCTGGTAGAGGTTGTAGCCCGTCTCGTCGTAGCCGGTAAAGAGGATGTTTTGCCGGTTATACGAGATGGTAGGCCTATAGGCCCCGGTGAGCAGATTGGTCACCTGGAACACCGCGCCATCCTCGAGGCGATAGGCATACAGGTTGTAGACCCGACTGGGGTCGGAACTAAAAATCACGTAGCGCCCATCGGGGCTGAAGACCGGGTCGCTATCCACGTTTTTGTCCTGGGTCAGGGCGGTGAGGGCGCCAGTTTGCAGCACGTAGCGGTAGAGATCCTGAAAACCCCCGCGCCGGAGAAGCGACAATACGAGCGAATTAGCATCTGGCGCTACCGCAAAAGAGTGAATAATCCCGTCCTGGTTTGGAAAACTACGCAGAGGCTGGGTGCGCCCCAGCTCGATAAAATAGCGGGCCAGTTCGGTGGAGCCATCCGGTGTATTCCTGGCCATAAAGATGCTCTTGCCATCGGGCGCGTAGCGGGCGTAGTAGACCCGCTCGCCGTTGGTAAGCCGCTTCACACTGCCTTCCAACCGGTCGTACTGATAAAGGTCGCTGCCTGCGAAGTACGGGCTGGCGGCGCTGCTAGCGGTGAACAGCAAGAAGCGTCCGTCTGGCGACCACTGGGGATGCTGGGCCGGGCCGTTCAAAAGCTCCCGCTCCCGCTCATTGACGATGATGCGCAGACCACTGCGCAGCGGAGACGCATGAGAATACACAATTCCATTGGGTGAGTCTGTTGCACCCTCACTAAAAAACCCCAGGTTGCTGAGTCTGGTAACCGGTGTCAGGCCCTCGGCCCGAATGCGCGCAATCTCGTCCTGGAACTGGCTGGGTAGCCAGCGCACAAAGTCGGCGTAAATCTGGTCAAGCGAGACGCCGAAAGCTTGCAGAAAAGGCTCGTTGAAGTCTTTAGTAGCCAGCATTCCTGCATTGGCATCGGTGAAGCGCCGGTAGGCATCCTCGCCAAAACGCACTTCCAGATATTGCACCAGCCAGGCGCTGTAGTTGTAGACCAGAAACCCCAGGAAAGGCCAGCTGGATCGGCTGTACGCTTGGCGAATCTCATCGAGGGTGGGAAACTTGCCCGAAAGTACCATCTGCCGCAGCATCATGCGGGTGGTGGAGTCGTTCAGGCGCGACTCACCCAGCTTTTTGTGCTTGAAGTAGAGCACGGTGCCTTCTACCAGTGGAAAAGGCTTCACTGCATTCTGCGAGGGTAGTTGCCCGAAGATGCGGGTGCGATCCTTGAGAGGGCCGCGCACCTGCGTAAGATCGAACATGTGGGCGATTTCGTGGAAAATCACCGTCTCCCACCACGAGCCCAGCCGGGGATTGAAAAAATCCGAACTGCGAAACTGTCCAGTAAAAATTCCCACCACATTGTTGGTGGTATTGGCAAAACCATTGAGGGTATCGCCCACATCCGAGAGCACGATGCTAATACGCCCTGGCGGCTCCTCGAAGTCTGCTTTAAGCAGCCTGTAGGCGTTCTCGGCATGGATGGCGGCCTCGCTAGCCACGCGCTCGAGGCCCGCGTGATAGTGAATATCAAAGTGCTCGGTGCGCAGGGTAAACCACTGCCTGGTAGGGTCAAACTGGGCCAGTGCCTGCGTGCAAACCAGCAAAACCAACGCCAAGAACCGCAGCATGGCCCAGTATAGGCAACGCAGATGAAAGGCAGG
The DNA here is from genome assembly GCF_937863175.1 of uncultured Meiothermus sp. Taxonomy (GTDB): domain Bacteria; phylum Deinococcota; class Deinococci; order Deinococcales; family Thermaceae; genus Meiothermus. The sequence continues at coordinate 8,016 of NZ_CALMCQ010000051.1, forward strand.
GTAGTGGACTGTGCGGTGCCCCTTACCGAATCACTTGTGGAACCACTCGCACATCGCGGGTCTGACCGTCCCGCCATATCTTGAGGTTCACGGCTTCGCCTTGCCGTTTTGCAAGCAGCACGGCACGCAGGTCGTTGATGTTGTTAATGGGATTGCCATCGGCCTCGAGCAGGATGTCGCCATTGACCCCCAGCTCGATAACCTGTCCAGCGCGCGTCTGGATCTGCGCCGTGCGGGTAGCCGCACGCAGCCCCGCACGCTCAGCAGGCCCGCCCCGCTCCAGTTGCTGAATCATCAATCCGGTCTCCGGTAGTCGGTGCTGGCGGCGGATGGTTTCGGGGTACTGGTTCATGGAAAGCGGCGAGAGGGTCACTCCCAGGCGAGGGCGAGCCCGCACCAGCTCTTCGGCGGTAATATCACGTCCTGCCCTGAGGTCGCTCAGGTACTGCTTGGCTAAGTTGATCGGGATGGCAAAACCGATACCTGCCGACTGGGCCTGCCCACCAAACCCACCCGTGGTGCTGAAGATAAAGGTGTTGATCCCCACCACCTCGCCTCGAGAGTTGAGCAGGGGTCCACCGGAGTTGCCGGGATTGATAGCAGCATCGGTCTGGAGCACGGTGGGCACAAATGCCCCCAGTCCGGCTCCGCCGCCATCGAGGGGGTTGCGCCGAATGGCCGAAATAATGCCCTCGGTAACAGTAAACTCGAGCCCAAAAGGGTTACCCATCGCGATGGCCTTTTGCCCCACCCGCACCCGATCGGAGTCGGCCAGGCGCATGGGCTTGAGCTTCTCGCGCGGGGCCTGCACCCGGATCAGGGCTATGTCCAGTGGCTCGGCCCGGCCAATAACCCGGGCTGGGTAGCTTCGGGGGTCATTGTGGAAACGTACGGTAATCTGATCCGCTCCTTCGATCACGTGGTAGTTGGTCAGAATCAGGCCATCCTGATCGAGCACAAAGCCCGAACCTGAACCTTCTTGCGGCTGTGGTTGCAGAAACGGGCCGAAAAACCCCAAATCCCGGCCGGTTTGCGGTACGGTGCGCACAGCGACAAACACCACTCCCTCACCGGCGCGCTGCACGATGTCTATGGTGTTGCGCTCGTTCTCCAAAAGTGCCTGGGCCTGGCTGAAACCCTGGGCCTGGGCGGTCGTGGTTTGCAACGGGGTCTGGCTCTTGCTCAGGTTAAACCAGGCCACCCCACCTCCAAGGATCAAAACCAGCCCGAGGGCAACGCTTGCGGTTCTCATGGGCATCTCAAAAGCCTCCTACCTCCAGGGTAATAAACGACGGTGAAGACGGTGTGAAGCCAGATTATGAGATTATGAAAACACCACCGTCTTGTTGCCGTACACGATGATTCGGTCTTCCAGGTGCCACTGCACGGCACGCGCCAGCACATTGCGCTCCAGATCGCGCCCCAGGCGCACCAGCTCGGTCACGTCGTTGCGGTGGGAGACGCGGGCCACATCCTGTTCGATAATGGGCCCCTGGTCAAGCTCTTCGGTGACGTAGTGGGCGGTCGCGCCAATAATCTTCACCCCGTGGGTATGGGCCTGTTTGTAGGGGCTGGCCCCAGTAAAAGCAGGTAGAAACGAGTGGTGGATGTTGATGATTCTATGCGGATACTGGGCCACAAAACCTGCGGTCAGGATCTGCATATACCGGGCCAGGACTACCAGGTCGGAACCTTTGAGCAGCTCCAAAATTTGTGCTTCAGCCTCTTCCTTGCGCTCTTTCTCCACCGGCACATAGTGGTAGGGGGTGCCAAACCGCTCGACCTCGGACCGCAGATCCGGGTGGTTGGAGATCACCTTCGTGAGCTGGCAGGGCAGCTCGAGGTTGCTGTGACGCCACAGTAATTCGCGCAGAGCGTGGTCGTATTTGGAAACCAGAATGGCAACCTTTTTGAGTTCGGCGGCGTAGGCGATGCGCCAGTTCATCTCGAAGCGGGCCGCCACTTGCTCGGCAAAAGCCTTTTCCAGAATTTCCTGCGGCACATCCAGGTGGGGGGTCTGAAACTCCAGACGCATGAATAAAAGCCCCCCCTCGGGGTCGGTGGAGTGCTGATCCAGCGCAGTAATGTTGGCCCCATGGTTGAAGAGAAAATTCGAGACCGCCGCCACAATGCCAGGCCGGTCGGGGCAGGTAATCAGAAGCCGCGCAGTACTATCCGACTGCATATCTGCCACAGGCTAAGGGCTGGTGGCCCAAAGCTCAAGACGTGAGGGGGTCAGGAGACAGGGCTCAGGGGTTTTCGTGCTTCTGTTCGGAGTCTGGCAAGTCCCACCCCATTTGGGTAGCCGTCCCCTGCATTCCCGGAAATCTGGTAACAAAAAATGGGCATGTGGCAATGGCCCCAAGGCCAGCCGTTCGACAGCAACTCCCGTCGTTACAAGGTCGGAATCCGTGTTGGATTCGGCTACCGGAGCACGGCTGGGTATACTGCAAACCCGGCAGCAACACCCAGCGCCCGCTCTCGGTGGTTTGACGGTCTCTAACGCTGGGTGTCACAATCGCCCTATGAGAGCAGTATGGATGGAGTCCAGGGGTGAGGCCCAGGTCTTGCGCTACGGCGAAATTGCACCCCCGCAAGTGGAGGCCGGGCAGGTGCGGGTAGCAGTGAAGGCGGTAGCCCTCAACCACCTCGACGTCTGGGTGCGCAAGGGGGTGGCCAGCCCCCAGTTACCGCTGCCACACATCCTCGGCTGCGATATCGCCGGGGTGGTGGAAGCAGTAGGGGCGGGGGTACAAGGGTGCCGTCCGGGGGATGCGGTGGTGCTCAACCCTGGGGTCTCCTGTGGCCAGTGCGAGCGGTGCCTGAACGGTCAGGACAATCTCTGCCCCCAGTACCAGATCCTGGGGGAGCACCGCTGGGGGGGGTATGCCGAACTGGTAACGGTTCCCTCTGCCAACCTGCTGCCCAAACCCGCCAATGTGGGCTGGGCCGAGGCCGCCTCGCTGCCGCTCACGTTCTTAACCGCCTGGCAGATGGTCGTAGACAAGCTTCAGGTCAGGCCCGGCGAGGATGTGCTGGTTATGGCCGCAGGATCGGGGGTTTCGGTAGCGGCCATTCAGATTGCCAAGCAGTATGGGGCACGGGTGATTGCGACTGCCAGCAGCGACGAGAAACTGGCAAAGGCCAGAGCCCTGGGTGCGGACGAGACGGTCAACTACACCCGCCAGGACTGGTTTAAGGAAGTGCGTATGCTCACCGGCGGCAAGGGAGCCGATGCGGTAGTGGATCACACCGGAGCACAGTACTGGGAAGGAGTGATCAAGGCCACGGCCTGGGGCGGGCGCATCAGCCTGGTGGGAGCCTCCTCGGGTTACGAGGCAACCACCCCACTCTCACACATCTTCTACCGCCAGCTTTCTATTTTTGGTTCCACCATGGCCTCCAAAAGCCGCCTCTTCCCCATTCTGAAATGGGTGAGCCAGGGAAAGCTCGAGCCCATCGTCGGAGCAACTTTACCCCTGGTACAGGCTGCCGAGGGACACCGGCTGCTGGAAGAGCGCCGGGTGTTTGGCAAGGTGGTTCTGGAGGTCTAATACCGGATTCAAAAAGATCATCCTCCAACCCGGAGACCCGGAGGCGAT
>NZ_CALMCQ010000052.1 GCF_937863175.1 uncultured Meiothermus sp.
GGGCCTTGGACAGGTCATCGGCCAGACTGAATATGCTCTTGTCCCCGAGCTCGCCTCCAGCGGCCAGATTCACCAGGTAGGAGGCGTGGATGACGGTGGGCAAAACCCCCAGATTCTCCTTGCGGGCTCTGAAACCCTCTACTTCTCCGGCTCGCAGGCTGCGGGTTGTCCAACCGCGAGGGCTCTTGGCAAAGATCTGGATGGCGCCCAAGCCCAGCAAAAGTGCCTCTTCGGCGGCCCCAGCAATTCCCAGTTTGCCGGCAATGGACACATGAAAACCGTATTTCAATTGAGAATCTCCACCTTTACCTGAATGACTCCTTGCCGGTGCATTCCAAGCTGACGAGCGGCTTCAAAAGACAGGTCTATAATTCGGCCCCGGATGAAGGGGCCACGGTCGTTGATGCGAACCACGATACTCCGGCCATTTTGCAGATTGGTAACGCGGACCCGGGTGTTGAAGGGCAGGGTGCGGTGGGCGGCGGTCATGTGAAACTTGTTGAAGCGTTCCCCATTGGCTGTTAGACGCCCATGGAACCGTGGCCCATACCAGGAGGCCCAGCCCTGCTGGATAGAGCGGACAGAGGGCGGGAGCGGGGCGGGTTCTTCGGGGGCTGCGGGTGGACGAATAAAGACCCAGGGGGGGGTTTCCTCGGCGGGATCGGGCAGTTCGGGTAGGGGCAGTACCTCCAGGTTCATTGGATCCCAGTCCGAGGTAGGAATGGCCAGCTTTATACCGACCGGCAAGGGGTCTTCGATCAGACCGTTGATCATCATAAGGTCGGCCACGCTAACCTGAAACAGCCGGGCAATGCGTTGCAGGGTATCGCCGGGCTGTACCACATAGCCCTGTCCCCAGGCCAGTCCACAAAACAACAGCAGGGCAGTCCAGTGCTTCATAGCTCGATCAGGTGTTTGGGGCTTTTTGAAAAGACCTCATATCCATTCTGGGTGACCAGGGCCAGATCCTCGATACGACAACCGGCTACATTGGGAATGTAGACGCCAGGCTCTATGGTTACGATGTTACCAGCCTCGAGGGTATCCTCTGAGGTCTGGCCCAGGCTGGGGCCTTCGTGGATAAACAGACCCACCCCGTGCCCCAGCCCGTGGGTAAAGTACTCCCCATAACCCCGGCTCGCCAGGTGGTTGCGTGCCAGCATATCCAGATCCTGGCCTCTTTTCCCTGGGCCAACCGCCTCCAGGGCCAGGATCTGGGCCTCCAGCACCGCCTGATAGATGGAGCGCAGCTCCTCGGAAATCTTTCCCACCGCCACCGTGCGGGTCATGTCGGAGCAGTAGCCTCCAACCACACAGCCAAAATCCAGCGTGACCAGCTCCCCCTGCTGGATTTTGCGCTTGCTGACGCCGCCGTGGGGCATGGAGCTGCGCTCCCCGGATGCGACCGTAATGCCGAAGGCCAGCCCCTCTGCGCCGTTTTTGCGCAGGAAAAACTCGAGTTCCAGGGCTACCTCCAACTCCTGTACCCCTGGCTTTATGAAGGGCAGGATGTGCTGAAACCCCAGGTCGGCTAGCGCAGCCGCCTTGCGAATGAGACCAGTTTCTTCGGGGGTTTTGCACTGGCGCCGTTTTTCAAAAACCCCCGTAGTGGAGACAAACTCCAGGGTCGGAAAGTCTTTTTTGAAGCTATCCAGGGTTGCTACGCTGAGGTGATCGGCCTCGATGCCCACCCGGCCAAGGAAAAACTCGGCGAGGAGCAGGTGCATCTCCGAGCGTTTCAGCAGGATGCGGTGGGGAAAGCACTGCTGGCTGGCTTCCACCAGGTAGCGCCCGTCGGTGATGAGGGTAACTCCAGTACGGGTAATGACGATCCTGGCATCTTTGCCTTCTACAAACCCTGAAAGGTAGCGAACATTGTGGGGATTGGAGATGAAAAGCACGTCGAGCTCGAGCTCGTCTAGCAGCAGGTTGAAGTTCACGATCCGACTCTACCCTAACCGCAGGGTTTCAGGCCGATACTCATTTCACAAGGGTAATATTGTGAAACTATACACAAGAATCTCATGGAAGGAAGTCGTTGGCGTGTTAAGTTCTTCCAGAGGATGTGTATGCGCCACTTTGCTTTGATCTGGCTTCTGGTTTTCCATGCCCCCCTGGCCCTGGCCCAGGTCTCGCCCGAGGCGGCGCAGTTGCTCGAGCGAGGCCGCGCTGTGCTGGGCGGTGCGGCCCTGACCAACCTCAAAACCTACCGCGAAGTCACCACCAACATCTACTTCGCGGCCGATGGCACCGAGGAGAGCCGCATTGTGACCTTGTTGCTGGTGGATTTTGCCAACAACCGGGTGCGGCTGGAGATCTACGACCCCCAAAGCTTGAATAGTCCGAATCCAGTCCCGCTGGCTTTGCAGCAGTACAGCCCCCAGGAGAGCTTTTTTTGGAGCCGCGAAACCTCGCTGCGGCCCTTACCGGCCAGTCAGCGGGAGTTGCTGCGCTCGAGCCTCTACACCGGCTGGCTGGGTCTGAAATATGGCAGCAGCAACCGGGAACGGGCCAGTGTGTCCCCGGGCAGCCTGCGGAACCAGACGGGCCGCTTGCTCACCGTCAGCACCCAGGGGTGGGTCAGCACCTATTTGTTTGGTGCCGATGGCCTGCTACTGGGCGAACGCCTGACCATCCCGGAGGTTGGGGAGAGCATCACCTTTTTCGCCAACTATCAGATGGTGGATGGAATACGGGTTCCACAGCGGTG
>NZ_CALMCQ010000053.1 GCF_937863175.1 uncultured Meiothermus sp.
TGGCAGTCCATGCAGGAGCACACCTCCGAGGTAGCCCGCCTGGCCTCGGAGAAAGCCGCCTGCTTTGGCGAGTCTGAAAAGGCCCGTCTAGCGGGACTGCTACACGACCTTGGCAAGTATGGCGATCTCTTCCAGCGCCGTCTGGAAGGCAAGGAGAGCGGCCTCGACCACTGGTCGGCGGGAGCGCATATCGCCCTGAAGGAATACCGGGCGGTAGAGGTTGCCCTGGCGATTCAGGGGCATCATATCGGGCTGCAAAGCGGGGCTATGCAAAGTTTGCAAGAGTTGCTGGATCTGGCCGCCTTGAACCAGAAGCACCCCCTCGACTTGCGGCTCTCGGAGACCAACACCGAGTTACTCAAGCAACGCCTGGTTGCCGATCTGGGCAGTCTGCCTCCCTCTATCCAGCCGGTTTCCAAAAAGTTCAGCGCCGCCGAGATGCTGGACACCCGGATGCTTTTCTCGTGCCTGGTAGATGCCGACTTTCTCGATACCGAGCGCACCATGAACCAGGGCAAACCCCGGTTTGTGCCGCGACCCAGGCCCCCCGAACTCCAGGCTGCCAGAGCCCTCGAGCGGTTGGAAGCGCGGCTGGAAGAGCTGGGCGCTGACCCAAACATCCCGCAAAAAACCCGCAGCCTGCGGCGCGATCTGGCCGATGCTTGCGCCCAGGCCGCCCACCACCCTGCACGGGCCTTCACCCTGACTGCCCCCACTGGCAGCGGCAAAACCCTCGCCATGCTACGGTTCGCCCTCGGGCGTGCAGTACACGACCCCAGGGTGCGCCGCATTGTGGTGGTGCTGCCTTTCCTGACCATCCTCGACCAGACCGTGGATATCTACCGGGCCTTATTTGCCGGGCTGGGCGAACACTACATCTTAGAACACCACAGCCTTACCGGCCTGCGCGGCGGCGAGAAAGTGGACGATGCGGTGGCGCAAAGCGAGAAGGAAAAGCGGCTGCTCAGCGAAAACTGGGATGCCCCCATCATCATCACCACCAGCGTGCAGCTCCTCGAAAGCCTGCACGCGGGCCGCCCTGGAGCTTGCCGAAAACTACACAACCTGGCCGGAAGCATCGTCTTGTTCGACGAGGTGCAGACCCTGCCCACCAAACTGGCCGTCCCCACCCTCAAAACCCTGGCCCGGCTGGCCAGCGAAAAGTACCATTGCACGGTGTTGTTTTCCACCGCCACCCAGCCCGCTTTTGACCTGCTGAATGACGTGGTGCGCAAGGGTGAACCGGAGACCTCGAGCTGGCAGCCCAGGGAAATTGTGTCCAGCCAGCAGGAGCTATTTAGCCGTGCCAAACGGGTCCATACCGTCTGGAGCACCCAGACCCCGCTGGCCTGGCCCGACCTGGTGGCCCAGCTTACGCGCCACCCCCAGGCTCTGTGCATCGTCAACCTCAAGCGACATGCCTACGCCCTGACCCAGGAGGCCCAAACCCAAAACCTGGGTGGTATCTACCACCTTTCCACCGCCCTCTGCCCCCAGCACCGCCGCGACCTGCTGGCGCAGATTGTAGAGGACTTGAAAGCGAATAAACCCTGCCGGGTTTTTGCGACCCAGTGTGTGGAGGCTGGCGTAGACCTCGACTTCCCGGTCGTGTACCGTGCCCTGGCTCCGCTGGACGCCATTGCCCAGGCCAGGGGCCGTTGCAACCGCCACGATGCCTATACCGAACCAGGAAGCCTCACCGTATTTGTCCCCGAAGAAGAAAAATATCCCACCAAAGCCTACGAGCAGGCCGCCAGCCTCACAAAAAGCCTCCTGCTAGAACACGGCAGCCTCGACCTCGACGACCCCGGAACCTACCGGCGGTTCTATCGTGGCCTCTACAGCATCGCCAACACCACGCAGCCTGAGCTGGAAGGCTTTATCACCTCCCAGAATTACCAGGAGTTCGCCCGGCGCTACCGCCTGATCGAAACCAACGCGGTCAACGTGGTGGTTCCCTACAACGACGATGCCAGAACCCTGATGCAGGAGGCCCGCGACCAGGGCATCAGCGGCGACTGGATCCGGCGGGTGCGGGGTTACACGGTTCCGCATTTTCTGGATAAAACCGGGACTCCGCCCTACCTGGAACCCCTCTTCTTGCGCTACCAGCGGGGTCTGAGAACCGAGGTGCCCGACTGGTTTTTGTGCGGCGACCAGAGCCTCTACCACCGGTTGTTGGGTTTCACGCCCGAGGAGGGAGGTGCACAGGGCGCGTTGGTTCTTTGAACAACTCCCAATGCATTACCGGCTACCGGCCTAAACTTGCCTGACCAGCAAAGGAGGAGCAATGCAGAGATTTGTGTTGGAGGTCTGGGGTGAGTATGCCTGCTTCACCCGGCCCGAGTTCAAGGTCGAACGGTTCAGTTACCCCGTGATGACCCCCAGTGCCGCTCGAGCAATCTTCGACGCGATCTACCTCGAGTTCGGCAAAACAACCCCCAAACAACCCGCCATGTACTGGCAGGTCGAGCGTATCGAAATTCTGAAGCCGGTGCGCTATATCGCCCTGATGCGAAACGAGGTCAAGGAGAAGGCCAGCGTAAGAAGCATCCAAACCTGGATGAAAGACCCCGGTACCTTCGAGCCCATCTACGCCGATGCCACCCGCGAAGACACCGGCCAGGACACCAGGGGCCGCACCCAGCGCCAGACCATGGCCCTCAAGGGGGTTGGCTACCGCATTCATGCCCATGCGGTCTTGTACGCCGAAAACCACGAGTTGCGCCAGAAGATCGAGCGCAGCTTCGAACGGCGTGCCAGCAACGGTCAGTGTGTGTATCAACCCTACCTTGGCTGCCGGGAATTCACGGGCTACTTCAAACTGCTGGGTGATTCCTCGGCAACCCCAGAGCCTCACTCGGTCAACGAGCGCATCGGCTGGATGGTCTACGACGTGTTCGACTTATCACGTCCCGGCAGCAACACCGATGCACCTCACATCAGCCTGTTCGAGGCCGAAATTAGCAATGGGGTTCTGAACATCCCTCCCTACCCCAGCGCCGAGGTTCGCAAGCCCCAGGGAGGTGCGTGATGCTTGGGCAACTGGTGGAGTACGCAAACCGTAAGGTTTCGGGCGTCGAAACCGGCTTTACCACCAAGGAAATTCGCTGGCTGGTTGGGGTGAGCCTGGATGGTCGTTTCACCGAACTGATAGCCCTGGAAAATGGCGAAAAAACCTGCGCAGATTTGGCCCAGCCCGAAATGGTAGGAATGCCCAAGGTGTTCAGGTCGCTGGGGTACTCCATCGAACAGGCCTCCCACTTCCTGGCCGACACCTGCGCAGTGATTTTCAAACTCCCGGAGTTAGACCGCACTGGCTCGATCAAGAAGCCCGATGAACACCAGAAAAATCTTCAGAAGCACCAGACCTTCAGGCTCCTGATGCAACTGGCCAGTGAGGAAGTGGCAAGCCTCAGGCCGATCTACCGGGCGCTTTCTGATGAAGCCCAACTGGAGTCGTTTTGCCAGCGCTTGCTGCTGGAAACCCAGAAACCCGGCAAGGATAAGCTCAAGCCCACCGACAAAATCTCGTTCTATCTGGATGGGCAGTGTGTCCTGGACACTTTGGAGTGGCGTGACTGGTGGCGGAATTTCAGAACTAAAATATCTGCAAAGGGCCAGCCCGAAGATGGGGCAGGTACCGGGAAAATGCTCTCACTGGCGACGGGCGAACTGGCCGAACCCGCCCCAACGCATCCAAAGGTGATGAACCTGGGAGGCAGCGCATTCGGTTTTGCTTTTGTAACCTACGACAAGGAAGCCTTCGAGTCATACGGGTTGTCTCAGGGTGAAAATGGCGCGGTAGATCAGAGTTCGGCCACCGCCTATCGCGCGGCGCTGGATCAGATGCTGGGGGCTGCCCGGCAACTGGGCGAGATGAAAATCGCCCTCTGGTATGACCGCGATATTCCCAGCAACAATGATTTATTCGATGGGCTATGGGAACCCGAGTCGGCGGAAGCGGCCGCAGAGGCCAACGCCCTCGAGCGAGCCCAAAAGCTTTTGAATGCTATTCGCACTGGCGAAGTACCGCCCGAGGTTTCCCAGAGCCATTTCTACGCCATCGCCATGAGCGGCGCGGCAGGCCGGGTGATGGTGCGCGACTGGCAGACCGGCAGCCTGGAAGCCTTTGTAACGGCGGTGGAAGCCTGGTTTTCCGGTCTGCAAATTGTCAACTCGAGGGGCTCTAAAAACGCCAGACTACCGGGCTTGAACCGGCTGCTGATGAGCTTGCAGCGCCCAAAATCCCCCGAACAGAAGCTCGACGACTACATCAAGCCCGTCAAGGTGCTGCAAATCCCTTTCTGGCGCGCTGCCCTCAACCCCAGTCTGCCGATTCCCTACAGCGCAGTTGCCAGGCTGATGGAATCCCATACCGCCAGTGTGATGAAGGGCGAGCTTGATCAGGCCCTAAAGGTCAAACAGGGCAACGAGGCCGATGCGGCCTCGCTAGGACGGATCTACGCCCGCATGGGACTATTGAAGGCTTACCACAACCGCAAAGGAGGCTACCCAATGACCCCAGCCCTCGACCCCCAGCACCCCAGCAAAGCCTACCAGTGTGGGCGATTAATGTGTTTGCTGGCCCAGATTCAGGACACCTCTTCGGATGCAGACATCAACGCCGGAGTGGTGCAGCGCTACTACGGGGCGGCTTCCAGCACGCCAGCGCTGGTGCTGGGCCGCCTGACCCGCCTTTCGCAACACCACCTCAGCAAGATTCAGCGGGACAAGCCTGGGCTGGCGTTCTGGCTCAATAGCCAGATTGCCGAGGTCTGGAACGCCCTGGACAAGAGTTTGCCCAAGACTCTCAGCCTGGAAGAGCAGAGCCTGTTTGCGCTGGGCTACTACCAGCAGTTCGCCTTCAACCGCACCCGGCGCAGCGGCAACCCCGAAGCCGCCGAAGACCCGGCCGGCTAGCCCTGACCCAACTGCAAAGGAGATTGTGTATGTCCAACCCCATCCAAAACCGCTACGAGTTTCTGCTGATTTTCGACTGCAAAGACGGCAACCCCAACGGCGACCCCGACTCCGGCAACGCCCCCAGGGTAGACCCGGAAGACGGCCACGGCCTGGTGAGCGATGTGGCCATCAAGCGGCGCATTCGCAACTATGCCCAGGCCGCAGGGCAGCAGATTTTCGTGCAACATGGAACCAATCTCAATCGTTCGATTTTCGAGGCGCACGAGAAAACCGAAGGTGGCTTTTCTGGAACCAAGACCAAGGGGAAGGTGGGTGCGGCTCGAGACTGGATGTGCGATCGGTTTTTCGATGTGCGTACCTTTGGTGCGGTGATGAGCACCGGTGCAAACGCCGGACAGGTGCGCGGCCCGGTGCAGATTACCTTTGCCCGCAGTGTGCATCCCATTTTTGCCTCGGAGTTCAGCATCACTCGAGGGGCGGTTGCCGAGGATGTAAAAAACGCCAAGACCATGGCCGACTGGCTCAAGTGGGAGGCCGAGCAGCCCGAGGACAAGCTGCGCACCATGGGGCGCAAGAGCCAGATTTCGTATGGGCTTTACGCCGCCAGGGGCTTCATCAGCGCCCACCTGGCCCAGGGCACCGGCTTTAGCGAAGCCGACCTGAAGGTGCTGCTGGAAAGCCTGCTCAATATGTACGAGCACGACCGCAGCGCCAGCAAGGGCCAGATGTCTACCCGCAAGCTGGTGGTGTTTAAGCACGTCGGCACCGACCCCCACAACGCCGAGCAGAACAAGCGCCAGGCCATGCTGGGCTGTGCCCCGGCCCACCGGCTGCTGGATATGGGGCAGGTGGTGAGCA